>WGMQ01000110.1 GCA_016125005.1 bacterium
CCGGAGCCGATCAGAACGCCGATGTCCTCGCGGTTCATCTTGTCGAGGTCCAGGCCTGAGTCGCGCAGTGCTTCCTTGGCGGCAGCGATGGCGTACTGGACGAAGGGCTCGAAGCGCTTGGCTTCCTTGCGATCCATGTACTGAAGCGGATCAAAATTTTTCACCTCGCAGGCGAAGCGAACCTTGTGGGCTGTGGGGTCGAACCGGGTGATGGGTCCGGCGCCGGAGCGGCCGGCCACCAAGCCGTCCCAGTATTCGGGCACACTGTTGCCGACCGGAGTGATGGCCCCAAGGCCTGTTACAACAACTCGCTTGCTTGACATAGCCTGTCCTGCGTGGTGGTTGGAAGATAGGGAGAAGCCCCGCCGTGTGAACGGCGAGGCGGTCAGTAAACCATCCTGTTACGGAGGTGGCGCAGGTTAGGCGCCAGCCTTCTCGGAGACATACTTCACGGCGTCGCCGACGGTACGCAGCTTCTCGACGTCCTCGTCCGGGATCTCGATCTCAAACTTCTCTTCGAACGCCATGACCAGCTCAACGATGTCGAGCGAATCGGCGCCGAGGTCGTCGATGAAGGACGCCTCATTGGTCACTTCGTCATCGTTCACGCCGAGTTGGGTGACGATGCATTCCTTGACCTTCTCTTCGATGCTTGCCATATGGCAAAAGCCTCCGTCAGTTGCGTGGTCCGTTTTGAAGACAAGAGCGGTGGACCGCTCCTGCTCTTCGTGACAGTCAACCCGTGTTGGGCCGAAAGTTGGCCCAGATAGGGCCCGGCTCCGATCAGCGGCAAGGAAAAACCGGGTGGCCCCTGTCGAACCGTCGGAAAAAGGCTTGATCGAAACCCATGCCAATCCGCCTTTCCCGGGCGTCTTCCGAAAGGATTCACCATGAACTTTCTTGATTTGCCCAAGGGGCCGCTCGCGGAGGAACGGTTTGATGAGATTGTTGCCAGCGGCGGGCTCCGCATCGAGCGCATCGTCTCGGCGGGGCATGCGACGGCGCCGGGAGAGTGGTACGATCAGGAGTGGGACGAGTGGGTTCTGGTGCTGCAAGGTGAGGGCCGGGTGGAGCTCGAAGACGGGACCGTCCACGGGTTGAAGGCCGGAGACCACCTGCACCTTCCTGCGCACTGCCGTCACCGGGTTACACAAACGTCGACCGAGCCACCGTGCGTGTGGGTGGCGGTTCATTGGGACTCGAAACGCAGGTAAGAGAGGCGAATGTTCTGCGAAATCTGAAGCCGTTCAGCGAATGTCTTCGCCGTCGTCCTCGTCGGCCGATTCAGCGGCGACCGGGGCAAAGAAGTCGAGATCCCCGAGAGCGTGGGCGAACTGGGCGGGGGTGGGTTCGGGGGTCGCCGCGGGGGCTTCCACGCCGCGGATCCCGCGTCGCTGGCGGTGTTGGCCGGCCAGCTGGCCGCAGGCTCCGTCCACATCCAATGCCTTCGACCAGCGCACACTGACCGTGTAGTTCTGGGCACCCAACACGTCCACGAAGGCTTGCACGTCGTCGGTCTCGGGCCGTCCAAAGGGGAGCGTCGGGTTCGGGTTGAAGGGGATTACGTTGATTTTGCAGGGGATTCCCTTCACCAGCGAGGCCACCTGACGGGCGTGATCGGTGGTGTCGTTGATTCCGGCCAGGAGGACGTACTCGAAGGTGACGCGCTTGTGCTTTCCGTAGCGATAGCGGCGGCAGACATCGAGCACGTCGGCGAGCGGATATTTCTTGGTGATGGGCATGATTCGCTCGCGTTCCGCCTGGTTGGGGGCGTTGAGCGAAAGGGCCAGGCAGGCGCCGGTTTCCGCCTCGGCAAGCTGGACCATGCCGGGGACGATGCCGCTGGTGCTGACGGTGATGCGGCGCGGTGAGAGGTCGACGCCCTCGCGGTCGCTGAAGAGGCGGATGGACTTGATGACCGCGTCCGGGTTGAGGAGCGGCTCGCCCATGCCCATGTAGACCAGGTTGCGGAAGTTGGCGCCGGGTTGCTCGGTGAGGAGGTGGCGCCGCGCGAAGAGAACCTGATCGACGATTTCGTCCACCTTCATCTGGCGGAAGAAGCCGTTGAAGCCGGTGACGCAGAACTTGCAGTCGACGGCGCAACCGACCTGGCTGCTGAGGCACTGGGTCCAGTAGGTGCGCTTGGCGTCGGGCATGAGGACCGACTCGACCTTCCGGCCGTCCTCCAGCTCGAAGAGGAACTTGTAGCTGCCGTCCTGCGAAGTCTTGACCGTGACGACGTCCTTGACGCCGCCCATGACCGCGTTGGTCGCAAGCCATTCGCGGAACGCGACCGGGAGATTCTTCATCTCATCGAGGGTCCGGGCCATCTTGCGATGGAGCCAATGGAAGAGCTGGCGACCGCGGAAGGCCGGGAAGCCAGCGTCGGCGGTCATCTGTTCCAGTTCGGCCTGCGTCATTCCTCGCAGGCGCAATGGTGCGCCGCTATTGGCGGGGGACTGCATGGTGGTGTCGGTCATTCCAAGTTGGTGCTTTTCGTGGGCTTTTCGGAGGCGGGGGCCTCGAAGGCGAGGTCCTTGAAGAAGGCGTTGAGGGCGGCGGTAGCGTCTTCGGGTTTGGCGGTTGATTTGGTGTTTCGGGTGAGGACGATGTGGAACATCATCTCGTCGCTGACACGGGCGTGGCTGAGGATAATGCTGAGCGGGTTGCCATCGGAGGTGGTGCCCTCGTAGGTCATTTCGCTGAAGGTCTGGCCTGCAAAGGGGTATTCGTCCGGTTTTTCGGCCTTGGGCGGGAGGCCGCGGCTGATCTCTGTTTCGAGTTCGGAAAGTTCACCCTGCCCGAAGAGCTGCGTGAGGCTCCGGCGGGGTGGCTCGCTCGTGTAGATGGAGAGCATCATTTGCTGCTTGCGATCGACAAAGAAGAAGGTGGGCTTGGTGGTGAGTCCCTTGGCGAGCGGGCTGATGAGGGTGGCGGCGTTCCAGTCGTAGCTGTTCCAGCCATCGGGCTTTGTGAGGGTGAAGCCCACCTCGGGGCCGCCGACGGTCTCGGTGATTGAAAGGCCCGTGGGTTTGTTGAGGGACGGCCGAACCTCGATGTTGGTGATGGCAATTCCAAAGCCGAGGAACGGGATCAGCATGAGGAGGGCTCCCGCCACGGCACGGCCGATGCGCGGCGACCCGAAGAGCATGAGTGCATTGCCGGTGATGAAGGTGATGCCCAAGGCAATGAGACCGAATCCCACCAAGGGAGGGAGGGTAATGGGAGATTCCGAAATCAGGTTGATGAGGGCATGCCAGAAGAGGCCCAGGGCGATGAACAGCAAGCCCCACAGCGACCCAAGCACCATGGTGAGGATGGCGGCCCAGCGGCGCCCTGTCAGGAGCACGCCGGCGGCGGCAAATACCGGCACCAGCACGCAAGCCGCGCCTCCCAGGTTGCCTGACTTCAGTGTTCCGAGGACCAGCATTACTCCAAAGACGGCGTAGGCACCCGCGGCGGCGCGGCAGCCCAGTTCCCCGTCGTCGTCCACATATTCGGGGATCTCCGGCACATAGCGCGGAACACCGTCACCGGTGATGGCGGAGGCACCTTTGTTCTTGTTGTCCAGGGTTCCAGTGTACAGAGCGGATTGCTGCGTGCCAGCGGGAGCGTCCGGGGCGGGTGGAGCAGGCCCGTCGGGCTCCATCGAACCAAAGCCGCCGAAGGGCGATGGCGGCGGAGGGGGAGGCTGATCGAAGCGGTCCCGCATGGGGTCCGGGTCGCTTACCGGCGAAAGCAGGATGCCGTCGGGGTCGCTCGGCTCAAGGGCGCGGTTGCGCAGTGAGGCGACCGACGGCTGGTTGAACGACGGGGCGGAGAATGCCTCGGCCTGATGCGAGATGGCAGGCGGGGGAGAGGGCTGGCCAAAGCCGCCGCCGAAGGAGGGCACGCCTTCGCCCTGCGTGGGGAACTGGTCGAATTCGTCGCCCCGGTTGGCGTACTGGCCGGGGGCTTGTGGCGGGGGGATGGAGTAACCTCCACCGGACTCCCACCCTTGGTTGGCGGTATCTTCGATTTGCTGGGGTTCGGACCACTCGGCTTGCTGCTGACCGGGGTAGGGAGAACTCCAAGTAGGCTGGTCGTCGTCGGGTGCCTGCTCCCAGACGGGCTCCTGGCCACCGCTCTCGTAGGCATTCTGGTCGTCTGCGGGAACCCAGCCCTGCTGGGCCTGATGGCCCTGCCACTGCTGGTCGTCGGCTGGTTGGCCCTGGGCGAAGCCCGCGTGGGAGGTGAGGCCCTCGGTGAGCCAACTGGGAGGAGGAGGCGGAGCGTCAGCGTCGCCATAGCCGTCCCAGTCGGGACTATGGAAAAGGCGAATTGGATTCAATGCAGGCTGACTCCTGGCGATGACTCAGCGCCGACGTTGGTTTCAGTGCGGATTAAGGGCCACAGCACGCGCGCAGGTCCAACAGAAAATAGCAATGCGCCGATTCCGGCGAAGAAATCAGATTTCTTGCCCGTTCAGGAGGTGGCGTTCCGGCCTTCGCGGAGTGCCTGCTCGACCTTGCTCGTCAGGTCGCGATGGCTGAAGGGCTTGGTGATGTAGAAGGAAGTTCCCTTGTCGAGGGCCTCGCGGATCTTGGCGCGGTCGGACACACCGGTCAGGAAGATGACGGGGAGCGCGGCGGTCGCGGGGTCTCGGCGCAACTCCTCCAGCACCTCGATTCCGTCCATGTCGGGCATCATCATGTCGAGGATGATGACGTCCGGCATTTCGTCCTGGATCTTCTGCAGGGCCTCGGGTCCGTTTGACGCCGTGGTGACGTCATAGTCGTCGCGGAGGGACGTGCGGAGGATCAGGAGGATATCGTTCTCGTCATCAACGGCAAGAACGCGGAAGCGGCGTGACATGAATCTGGTTATCCCCTGCCTGTGGTGCTGTCATCAGGTGTGTCGGTACCGTGGTTGACGACTTCGCGGAAGGCTTTCCCCGGTTTGAATCGCGCCACGTATTTTTTTTCGATAAAGATCTTCTCGCGGGTACGGGGATTATGCCCGTTGCGAGGGTTGCGCGACGTGACGAGGAAAGTGCCGAAGCCAACCAGACTGACTTTCTCCCCTTTTTGCAGGGAGTTCTTGACTGCTTCCAGGAACTGCTCGACGGCGTCCACGGCTTCCTTGCGGGGCAAGCCGGTCTTGTCGACCAGATAGCGAACGATTTCGGCCTTCGTCATGGACCTTCTCCCGCACTGGCTTTCCACAAGTTGCAAGAACCGTACACCGTTGACACCCGGCGTGGTCAACCCGAAATCCCGAGCGCTGAAAGGCGGAATGATGGGATACGCTTACCCTTTACGTAGGCGGCGTGCTTCCTCCAGCAGTTCGCGTATTTCCTTGTCGCCGGGCTTGAGGCTGGCGGCGACGCTAAAGCACTGGACGGCCTTGGCGTAGTCCTTCTCGGCCATGGCAGCGGCGCCTGCGTCGCGCTGGCGCTCGAACATGGAACCTCCCTTGGCGGCGGCGGGGGCGGCTCCGGTGCCGGGGAGCTTCAAGGTTGCGTCGTTGCTTGGGGAACTGGTCGGGGCGGGCTTCGGTGCCTCCTTGACGGGCGGAAGGATGCCGGTGGCTTCCATGTCTTCCGCTGCGGGGGCAGCTTTTGCCGCGGGCATCTTGGTCTCGTCGGCACCACCGCCAAACATCAGCGAGTTATAGGTGGCTTCCTCGGGGGCGGCAGGGGCAGGGGCCGGTGCGCCAGCGGGGGCCTTGGTCTGCTCGGCGCTGCCGCCGAACATGAGGGAATTGAAGGTCATCTCTTCGCCCGCGGGGGGCTGCGCGGCCTTGGCGGGTTCCGAGGACGCGGCACCTCCGAACATGAGCGAATTGTAGGTGGCTTCCTCGGGGGTTGCCGGTGCCGGTGCCTGGGGAGTGGCGGGGGCCGCTCCGCCAAACATGAGCGAGTTGAAGGTCATTTCCTCGCTGGCGCCAGTGTCGGGGGCCTTGGCGGGAGTGGCCGGGGCTGCGCCTCCGAACATGAGGGAATTGAACGTCTTCTCCTCGGAGTTGTCAGCGGCCGGGGCCGGCGCCTGCTGCGGGGTGGCAGGGGCACCGCCTCCGAACATCAGCGAGTTGAAGGACTTGGCGTCCGGATCCTGGCTGGCCGTGGCCGCCGGGACGGAGGTCTTCTCGTCGTGGACCGGCGGGGCGGGGGCGCTGATGTCCAAGGACGGGGCGGCGGGCTTCTTTGCGGGCGGCGGAACGGGCTTGGCCGCCGGTGCGGGAGCGGGTGCGGCCGGGGGCTGCTTGGCCTTGCCCAGGTCCATGGTCTCCTCGGTGCTGCCGAAATCCACGAAGATCGAGGACTTGGGGTCTGCGAGCGGGTTGGGCTCGGGAGCCTTGGGGGTCATCTTGCGCGGGGAGCCGATGGTCTCCTCCGGGGTGCCGCTGAACTCGCCGCCAGCGGTCTGATAGACGTCGCTTGCCTGGCTGCGGGAGAAGGGGCTGTCGGTGTCGGAGTAGTCGATACCCAAGCTGGATCCCAGCTCGGCGGGCGCCGGATCGTTGTGGAACAGATTGTCGAGGCCGATGCTGTCGGACTCCACCTCGCGTGCAGGGGGCGGAGCCTTCTTGTCGTTTTTGGCGGGTGCAGCGGTTTTGGCGGGCGGGGCTGCCTTGGGCGGACGCGGAGCTGCCTCAACGTACTCGGGCAGGGTGGGCTCGTCGAAGAGGCCGGCGGTGTTGGGGTCGCCCGTGGCGGTCTTGCGGTCCGAAAGCCCTGTGACCGGATCCATACCCGTTCGCGGGTCCAAACCCGTGACTGGATCCATGCCGGTCTTCGGGTCCATCCCTGTGCGCGGGTCCATGCCTGTGCGGGGATCGAGGCCTGTTTGCGGGTCAATGTTGGTGTGCTGGCGGGTTGCCTCGCCATGGACCGTTGGGCGCTCGCCGATGGCAGCGAAGGCGCCAAAGGAGGTCGGCATGGTGATCGCCTTGGGCGGAGGCACGGCGGCGGCGCGGCGCCGGTTGATGACCCAGAACACAATCAGGATGATGAGGCCCACGACGACGGTCACGGCCAGGCCGACGATGACCGGCCTCCAGTTGAAGCTGGCGGAACTGGTGAAGCTGCGGGGCTGGAGCGGCTCGGGGGCGGGTAGCTCGTTGCTGGATCGCTCGGCAAAGGTCTTTTGGCCCGGCTCCGGCTTCGGGTCAGGGTTGACGGCGCGGAGGGGAATCGAGGTGTCGTTCGGATCGGGGTTGCTCTCGTCGTAGGACTCGGCGAGGCGACGCTCCGCAATGTCCTTGTAGAGGATACCGGTCTTGTTGGTCGGGTCCTCCTTGAGGAGTTCCTCGGCCTCGCGGAGCACGTCGGAGTAGTTCCCCTGGGCGGAGAGGAGACGGATGCGGTTCTGCATCTCGAGGACGCTGCGCTTCTGCGTGAGCGATTGCTCGGCGGAAAGGTCGACGGTTTCCTGAGTGCGCGCCGAGTCGGGCAGCACGAGGCTCATCAGCACCACTGCCGCGGCGAATCCCGCACGTCCTGCGAACCGAATAATTCTGTCCTTAGAAACCATGTCCCATCCTGCTCTATTTCGCTCCTGTTTGTTTCAACAGGAGATGGTCTTTACTCACTGCCGGGGAGTAGGCAGGCAACCCTCACGCGGCCCCTCATCGCAACGGATTTCTCTCTCGCCCCGCTCCTCAAGTTGAGGACCCTACCCGTGGGTGAGTCTTCTCGCCTCAAGTTTGACGGAGTCGGAGGAGTGCCATCATGCGAAGAACCGCCACGATGATGTGGTTGATTCCAGCCATCCTGTGTCATCTGACGGGGGCCCCCGCGGCGCCGCAACAAGCATTGCAATCGGATCCGCGTCCCGAGGACCTGCTGGCACGCGCCATCGGACGTGACGCATACGGCCCGGTGGAACTGGTCCCGCAGGAGGGGACCCTGAGCCTTCTCGTTAATGGGCAGTCGGTTCCCGGCGGAAGCGGAGTCATCCCGGTCCCTCCCGGCGGAACAGTTCGGCTTCGGGCGGTTTCGTCAAGCGTGGGAGGGGCGACCCCTCCAGCCGATGCCAAGCCCGCCCGGCTCGTTCGGCGCACCCGGCACGAGGAGTTGCTCTGGTCCTGTACGGGAGGCAGCAACCTGCTTCCCGCCGAGGACGGAGACGTGATCTTTATGCCCTCCGAGGGGCAGGCCTCCCCCGTGCAGGTCACCGCATCGGTTGCCACCCTCGGGGTCTATCGCCTCAACGCGGGCACCTTCTCGCCCGACGAAACGGTCCCGGCGACGCTAAACTCTGCCTCGGCCAGCGTGTGGCTTCTCCCCGGCATTCCCTTTGACCGGACCGGCGACGGTCTGCTCGATGGCCAGAACATCGGCATCTACCCGAACGAGTCGGCGGACAACGTGCCGTCGAGCGTTCGTGATCGCGCGGAGCTCTATCGCCCCCCGGCGACCTTTTACCGGATCGACGAAACGACCTCGCCGTTGCTCGTCACCCCGTGGCGCACGCTGGGGCAACTACATCCGCCCGCCATCGCCACGGACAGCACCGCGGCACGCTATGTCCCGATCTCGGATCGACTGGTGAGCTTCTTGGCGGCCTTCGAGGCGACGCTGGAATCGCGCGGCCTCCGCGCGAACCGTCTGGTGGTACTCCGGGGATTCGTCTCCCCGACGGAACGGCTGCGCCTCCAGGCACAGGGCGAGAACATGGCTTCATTCTCACGCTATCTATACGGCGACGGCGTGGCCCTTGTCTATACAGAGTCGGACCAGGCGGTCATGGGCGACTTCGACGGCAACGGGACGAAGGAAGTGCAGGATGTGCAGGCCCTCGGCGACATTGCCAAGGAGGTCATGGACAAGCTGAAGATTTACGGCGGGCTGGGCATCTGCACGCGCTATCCGGGAGAAGGCGCCGCCAAGGGACAGCCCTACCTCCACGTCGACCTGCGCGGGTTCTACGCGCCATTCCGCGAGTAATGCTACCGCGGAATCGGCGCGTATAGATTGCCTTCGCTGATGGTGCCGTTGGTGGGATCGTAGGGCGGCTGGTCTGGCGTGTTAGCGACGGCGCGCCAGGTGCCGTCGGAGAACCGGATCAGGCCCTTGTCTTTGGGAACGGAAGCGGCGTCGGGGTAGACTGGCTGGGTCAGAACCCACTCGGCCGCATCGACGTCAGGCCCCACAGACCAGATGACTGGTGGTGATGTGCGCGACATGATGTAGGAAGCGCCGCGATAGTCGCAGAAAGTATCGGAAGGAAGTCCCTTCGGGTAGCGGGCAAGGATCTCCTCGACGGTCTTCGGGGGTGCCTCACCAACGGGGAAGGGGTACTTCCGGTCGCGGCGGATCGTGAGGGTGATGTCGCCGGAGCTAACTATCCCATTGGTGGGGTCGTACTCGATCCTGCCAAACCCGTCCCGCTCATCGGGCCCGACGCTGTACAGGGTCGCGGTAGGCCCGTTCGGGCTGTTGATGGCGGAGCGGAGCCGCGCGCCGGACTTGTCGAAAGGATCGGCATCGGCGCCCTGCGGCATGAGGGAACCGAGGGCAGAGGTGGAGCCCGGGAAGCTGCCGGTGCGGAGGACCTCATGGCGCACGGCGACGCCACTGTGGAGCAGTCCCCACTTGGCGAAGACTGTTTTTGTACGCACGGATACCTCGGTGTGGTCCGAGTCGCGCGGGGCTGGTTCCGACATCCCGACGAATGGTTCCCACCCACGCGGCCCACGATTGAGCGTTTCGGCGGACTTCCACATCGAGTCGAGCAGCGGCCACTGCGCGGCGAGGGCATCGGTGCTCGTGTAGCCATTCATGTAGGCCAATTCAAGGTGCCGAATGGCGATGGCCTGCACCGCAACGCCGATCAGGTCGCCAATGAGAGTGGCGTCGCTGCGGCCGAGCGCCATTCCCAGCCAGGCATGGCCGCTCATAAGCTCAACGGCCTTGTCGGGTTCTCCATTGAGCAGCGCAAAATCGGCCTCTGTTCCGTCGACTTTCACAGCTGTTTGATAGCTCAGAAAGTTGGGAAAAGAGAACGATCTAAGCACTAGAGGCTGGGAAGGAACCGTGACGGTGCTCTCGGGGCCGAGGTGCCGGAGAGCGGCACGCATCTGTTCTCTGGATGGGTGCGAGCCGTCCGCGGGACTATAGGCGGCGGTTACCACCGCGGCCAGATTCTTGCCATCCTTCTGGTCGTCCCATGCCTGGAGACAGGCCCCGTAGTATCTCGGCGCCTCGCGCAGCAGAGTGACTGGACTGGCCTCAAGTTTCTGCGCTCCCGATTTCAGCGCGTCACGAAGACCCTCGCCATCGTCCTGAATCAGGAACAGATCCAAGTGCGCCAATTGCAGGAAAGCAGAGTCAGGATACCTTGGACATAGCTCGGCGAGTAGAACCCCTACTTTGTCCCAGTTTTTTTCTTGGGCGGCCTCAATAACGGTGAGACAGGAGGGATCGGGCAACCGAAGCCAAACCACGCCACTGGCTGTCGTCAGGTCGGCCTTCGACAGGATTAGCTCGAACGCCGCGCGGTCTGGTGTGTTTGGCAAGCGGAGTGCCTTCTCGGCGTCGTCCCAGTCACCCTTTGTTGTCTTCGCCCAAGTATCGCCAGACAACTGGCGCAGTGCCATGCAGGTCGCCCAGACATCAGCGCCGAGGGGCGGGATTGGCCCGTTTTGTTGGACCAGGGCCACCGTACCGTCGGGTGCGCGCCAACCGTAAACACGGACCGGATAGGTCCGCCCCATGGAACGGACCTCCTTGTAATCAAGCGTGCCGTCGGCGCGCCACTCGATGGCGGCGATCGCCTCGTTGACCCGATCGAAGATCAACTCCGCAGGGACGGCCGACGAGGTCGCCGCAAACAGGAATGCCAATGCACCACCAAGAACCCGAATCGAACGCATCATGGCCCGTCTCCCTGTATTTGTATTCAGGTTATGACGGGCCGGGGAGAGTGGCAACTTGGTTGACGTCGAGGCCCCGCGCGAAACGGGGCCTCGGATACGACAGTCCTCGGATGAGGATTATTCCATGATCCAGCCGTGGGGGGCTGGGGTGCCTTTGAGGGCCGGTTCGGTGAAGATCTGCTTGAGCGCGCCCTTGGCATCGTAGGCTGCGATGTGGACGTAAATGTTGCGGTCGGTGGGGAAGCTGCCGGTCACGTCGTAGGAAGTGGCGCCGGGGGAGAGGACCGCCAGTTCCTCGATGCCCGAGGTGAGTCGGTCGCTCCAGGAAATCACCACGCGCACCAGGTCGTTGTCGGGATCGGTTGCGGTGAAGGTGCCGACGAGGTGTCCGTCGTCGGTGAGAGTGGGGCGCGTGGCCGTGATGACCGGGAGCTGGTTGGTGCCGATGTAGACGCGGTCGCGCGCGGCCACGCCCAGGATCGACTTGGTGGACTTTCCGGTCTTCGAGTCTCGCTCGAAAGGTGTATAGACGACCTCCCAGATGTCTCCCTCGTCGATGTATAGATTGCTGACCTGGGGGAGCCCATCGAGCTCGACCTTGCGGATGAATGTTTCGCCGCCGTCCTTCGACTGGTACCAGGCGAAATCATAGCCGATGCGATCGCCGTCGTCGTCGGTGCTATACGTCAGCACGTTGACGATGAGGTCCTGCCCGACGGTTGGGACGCGGGGGCGAATCTCGACGAACGGTTCGCTCGGAGGAGTGTTCTGGATGACGACGGAACGGGAGCCGTAAGGGCCCCACCCGAGCGCGTCGGCCGCACGGGCGCGAAACTCCCATGTCTGACCCTTCGTGGTGAGGGACGGGGGCAGGAATAGCTCGGTGGTCGGGGACTGGACGCCGTTCACAAACCACGCATAGTCAATGTCGATCTGCGATTCGTTCGGATTCTCGAAGGAATAGACCGGATACAGCGTGTCGCGGGTTCGGGGGGTGGCGGGGTTGATCGCCGAGACGATCACCACGGGAGGCGGCTGGTAGGCGTAGGGGCCGATGTTGGCCCACTCGGTGAAGTTGAAAAGGGCGTCGGCGACGCGATAGCGGATGTAGACAGGAACGTCGTTCGTGAGGTTGTCGATGACAACGGCCGAAGGTGGGGCTCCTCCGGTGCTGGTCAGGAAGTCGGATAGATCGTGTTCGCCCGGCGCGGTCCCAACCTGAAGTTGCCAGAAGGAAATGCGCGGCGTACCGGGTTGTGGGTCGTAGCCGGTGGGGAAGCGCATTTCGATGCGTCCTGTGGGCGTCGCAGGGCGGGTGACAGTGAGTTCGCCATCAAGGACCGGCGGGACGTCGTCGTAGCGGTACTTCAGTGTGATGATGTTCCCGACCGCGAACTGATTGGCTGGGCGTATATACACGGTCTGGTTGCCGGGGACCGGAAACGGAGTGGCGAAGGTGACCGTCTTGGTGATGAATACTGAAGTGACGGTCGCGGGAATCTGAACGGCGTCGGACATGTCGGGGTTGTGGCTGGCCTCGATGAACTCGATGAGGCCGGTGCCATAGGCTTCGAACCGGAGTTCGGGGCCGACAGCGGGATAGTTGGGGTCTTCCGTCGCGGCGGAACTCTGGAGATTGAAGGTATAGCTTGGGGGCGTCGTGTCCCCTGCCAGGTAGCCGAACTCCGAGTAGGGCCCGTTGTTGAAAGAGTTATCCTGATAGCGGAAGCGGGCATACACAGCGTTGCCGAGCTGCGAGGGGAGATCAATCGTCGGATTGTCGAAGGTCAGCAGGTAGGTCTCGCCGGTGGCAGCGCCGAAGTAGTTGGGGGGATAGAACTCGAGGACGATGTTCCTTCGACCAGAGGACGGCTCATCGTCGATGGTTGCGTCCACCGGACAAGTGATGCGGAGGATGTTCTCTCCGCTGCCGTTCTGAGTCTCCACCAGCGTTGGAATCCCCGTGGGTTGGTGGGGCGCCACGCGGTCGAGGAAGAAGGGGAACTCCCGTGCGTGTTCGAAGCCACCCGTGGTGGTGAGGACGCGTGTATAGATGGTCCCCGGGCCGTCGACGAGTGTGTCCGGGGGCGCGAGGTAGAAGTTCGTCAGCGTGAACGAGAGATCGGAATCATGGAAAAGGTCGACTCGCTGTGCGTCGGAGAAATCCGAGGAGAAGGCAACGTCCACGGCGGCACCTCCTCCCGCCAGGAGGGTGTAGCTATATGGGCGCGAGCCGCCATTCAGATAGAAGATCGGTGACCCGGCCGGCTGGATATCGTTGGAGATGAATGACTGGGCTTCAGTGGTCGGATCGAAGGTCGCGACGGCGGAGTAGGGGCCGGTGTTGCCCGCCTTGTCGCGGATCGCCATGCGGGCGGCGTACTTTCCGGTAAAGGGGAAGGTCGCCGTCGCCGATGTCGAGTCGCGGGTCAGCACCTGGCTGGTCCACTCGTTGGTCCCGACCGCGTCACCGATCTGGTATTCGTAGAAAATGGTATCGATGCCAGAGGAGGGCGCCGGGTCCGCGGCTGCAAGTTCGGGCCAGCTCGCTGTGAGGTCGTAAGTGTACTCTTGAACATTGAAGAGCGCGGTCAGCGTCGGCGCGGCAGGAGCGTTGGGCGTCACCCGGTCCACGAAAAATGGGAAGGCGACCGCTTCGCTCGGGTCCTGACCCTGAAGGCGCACATAGATTGCGCCAGGTCCGTCGGGCAATCCATCGACCGATTGGATGAAAGGATCGGTCTCCGTTCCGTTTCTCCGTGTCAGTGGATAGATCAGGAAGTTCGAGAAGTCATCGGCAAGATCGATTTCAAAGGCGGTTCCTGTTCCTGTCTCCAAGCGAGCAACGGCGGTGGGAAGCGTATCGGTAGCCGTCACAATGGGGTTCGGGAGGAGGGAGCCATTCGGTGTCCGAAGGGAAATGGGGCCATCGGCGGGAATGGTCTCCGTGTACACCTCGACGCCGGCGACCAGCGACTGGGGCGCGCTCGCCGTGCTGAGTGCGTCCTCGATGGGAATCGCCGTGCCGGGAGGATACAGTGCGGCAGGGAAGGCGAAGGCTGCTCCAATGTCGCCGCGCACACTGGAGAAGTCAGCAGTCAGGTCGCCGGTGAGTTCGAGGCCGACCAGCAACTCGACAGTCACGGTCACGTTGGTCTCATTGGGAATCGGGAAGTGGATCCGACCCGGAGCAGTCACGGTCACGAGGTCCGAAGCCCATAGCTCTTCAAAACTAAAAGAGGATTTGTAGACGCGGACGCGGGCCGTCCCGCTTGTTCCACGCACATAGGCGTAGGCGGCACCGATGCGCGTCGCTTGATCCGAGCGAAGCTCCTGGACGTAGAGACGGCCATCGTCGGTGGGGAACCGGCGGAAGTTGACGAGGAGCGGGGCGGACGCGCCGTCGTCACCCAGATGGACCACCAGGTTGCCGTCGGTGCTCACGGCAGCGGCGCGCAGCGTGCTGATGGCGCTCTCGGCGGGATTCCATGCCTGTGGCACCAGATCCCGGCCTGTCATGGGGGTGTACGACGTGACGCAGGGGGTGCGTCCCCCGGAGGTGCCGCCGCTGGCCAGCAGCGTGGCGCCAGCCGAATTCCAATTGAGCAGGGTTGGAGTCGCGACGGGATACAGATTGGTGCGAAGGACCTCCATGGGCGCATCGGCGGCGGTCGCAACCTCGAAGAGCTGCGTCCCGTCCTGTACCCAGAGGAGAGTTCCCTCCTCGTTTGTGATCATGCTGCGGAAGGAGGCAGCGCCCGAGACGGGAAGGGCCAGGGTCTCGGTGGCCGGGACTGTGCCCTCGTCGGCAACGGGCACGCGAAGCAGCGTCGTCGCGCCTGCGGCAATCACGATGGCATCGCCCTCGACGCGGACCACGTCGCGCACCGTCGCGGAAGGCGACAGATCCAAAGGAACCGAACGAACCAACGAGTAGTTGACGGGATCTGTCCGATCCATGGTGGCGACAGCACCGGCGGTGATATTGCCAACCACGTGGAGGCGGGTGCCGGATTGATTCTCTACAAAGCGGTAGGGCGTGGTGTTGCCGAGCGCGGTCCATGGGGCCACCGTCGTGGCCTGCACGCTACCTTGCTGGCTGAGGCTGATTGCCACAACCCCTCCGCCGGACTGGCCCGCGTAGAGGCGCGACCCATCGCCGAACGTTCGGGACAGGTAGGGAGTCGTTGTACCCGGGAGCGCGATGCCCACCACGGGGCTGATCGCAGCGCCGACTCCCTCGGAATTCGCCGTGAAGGTCTGATACGAAAGGCTTCCCGTCGTTGCCCGGAAGGCGGTGATGAACTGTTCCCCCGGGTGAAAGCGGACCGCGCTTCCCGATACGGTGGTGATGAGTGGATTGACCGTGCTGACCGGAAGATAGAGCGGCGCCCCCCAGGGCTGACCCGGCTCGTCGATTTGCGCAAATTCCCCAAACACAGTGCTACACTGCACTGCCACGAGCGCCACAAGGGCTGCAACATGATTCATGATTATCCCCCGAAAGTACGATGCGACTGATTTGTTGGTGGCATCGCGCCGGGCGGATCACGGCGGCAATGGGAATCGCGTGCTCTTCCGGTTGCACTTGGGTTCGTCGGGGAAGACGCTGCTCGGCGAATCGAAACCCCGGGTTGCTGTGTCCTGCCATGACTCTCCAGTTTATCTCGGCTGCTCCGAAGGTCACGCTGACCAAGGCCTTTGCCACTCCGTTCAGGAATGTCGTGGCGACAGCGAAGACGTGCTATTCCTCCAAGGGCATCGTCATGGATGAGCAGGTCGGCGACCGCGAGAAATTCACGCCGCTCGTTCAGTCGATTTATGAGGCGGGCCACCACACCACTTTCCAGCACGCGCATTTTCAATTCGCACTGGAAAATGTCTCGCGGCAATTCATCTGGTCGTTTCTTCACGCCCACCCGTTTTATAATAGCGAGCAGGTCTCGCAGCGTTATGTGACAGTCAAGCCGGACACGGTAACAATTCCGGATTTACCGCCGCAGCAGGCTGCCATTTATCGCGAATGCGTGGAGCTGCAATTCGAGGCGTATAGAAATCTATCCAGCCTTCTCGAAGCGCCGGTCCGTGCCGAGTTTTATCGCCGATTCAATCGCTCGGATCGAATGGCGAAGTCGCACGACCGGAGTATTTCCCGCAAGGCACAGGAAGCCGCGCGCTATGTGCTTCCTGTGGCAACGCACGCCTATCTTTATCACACGGTGAGCGGTATTACGCTACTGCGCTATTATCGCATGGCGGAAATGCTGGATACTCCCTCGGAACAGAAAATCGTCCTGAGAAAAATGGTCGATGAATTATTGAGCCTGGACCGGGATTACGAAATTACTCTTCAGGAGCCACTTTCGCCGGAGGCTTTTCCGGAGTTGGCGGTGCTCGAAGCGCGCCGCAATGCGGGACCAGACTTCGTCCGCGAGTTCGACGCGACGCTCGGCGGGCGGACGAGTCTCCTGACAAGCTGGACCGGCAACGCGGAAGCGGCTGTGGCGGATGCAGTGCGCGAGGTGCTGGGTCTGACGATGGCGGCGATGAGCAATGAGGAGGCGCTGCGTCTCGCCGCCTCCCCCGAGGAGAACCGCCTTCTTGGCGAGTCCCTCAACCTGACCACGTTGCACAAGGTGAGCCGGGCGTTGTTCCATGCCCACTTCACCTTCAAGAAGCGCATCAGCCACGCGGCGGATTCCCAGGATCAGCGCCACCGCATGACGCCCGGCAGCCGCCCTTGTCTTGCCGCGCACCTTACTGGCGCGCCTGACTTTATCTATCCTGAGATTGTGCGTCTCGATGAGGCGGCGAAGGCCGTCTACGACGAGACGATGGAGCGCGTGTGGGAGAAGATCGGGCGGCTGAGGCAACTTGGCGCGCCCGACGAGGCGGTGCTTTACCTGCTTCCGAATGCGGTGTCAGTGCGGTTCAGCGAAAGTTCTGATTTCCTCAACCTCCGCCACAAGCACCAGATGCGGCTTTGCTACAATGCGCAGGAGGAGATTTGGCGCGCTTCGGTCGACGAGGCCGAGCAGGTGCGACGGCTGTTTCCCACATTGGGCCAGTTCCTGCTACCGCCATGCAAGGTGCGCCAACTCGCGCGACAGAAGCCAATCTGCCCCGAGGGTCCGCGGTTCTGCGGAGTGCGCGTCTGGACGCTCGATTTGGACCAGTACGAGCGCGTGATCTAGCTCCTGCGAAGGGTTGGCTTATGAAAATCGGAATCATTTGCGCGCCGACTTATGGAGGCTCCGGTGTCGTTGCGACGGAGCTGGGGCGTTTCCTGGCGAGGCGTGGGCATCAGGTCCACGTCATTTCCACCGCGATGCCCTTCCGGTTGGATGCGGAACCCGCCGACGAGATTTTTTTCCACGAGGTCCAGACTGTTAATTATCCGGTTTTGCCGGGCGATTTGGCAGGGATTTCCATCGCAGGAAAAACCGTCCAGGTGGCGCAGGATTATAAGCTGGATATCGTCCATGCGCACTACGCCATTCCTCACGCGATCAGCGCATGGCTGGCGCGCGAAACGTCTCCCTCCACGCCGTTCAAGGTGGTCACCACGCTGCATGGAACCGACATCACCCTGGTGGGACGGGCTCCTTCCTTCTTCCCCATCGCACGCTTTGCCATCGAGCACTCCGATGCCGTGACGACTGTTTCCAATTGGCTGAAGGACGAGACCATCCGCGAGTTTGGAATTACCACGCCAATCCATGTTATTCCTAATTTCGTGGATATTTCGAAATTCAAGCGCGGGCTGGCGCCCTGCCGAAAATCGCATTACGCCCCGAAGGGCGAAAAAATCCTGATGCACATGTCGAACTTCCGGCCGGTCAAACGGGTTCAGGACGTCATTCGCGTGTTCCACAAGGTGCTCCAGGAAATGCCCGCGAAATTGCTGATGATCGGTGACGGTCCCGAACGCGATGGCGCGTATATGCTGGCGAAGGAGCTGCAAATCGGGCAGCATGTCTATTTCCTCGGGAAGCAGGAACACATCGAGAACTTCCTCAGTTGCAGCGACCTAATGCTTTTCCCGAGCGAATACGAGAGCTTCGGCCTGGCAGCGCTGGAGGCCATGTCGTCGGAAATGGTAGTCATTGCGAGCCGCGGCGGTGGCCTGCCCGACCTGATCAACGACGGCGTCGATGGCTACCTGGCGGATGTCGGGGACGTCGACACGATGGCGTGCAAGGCGATCGAGGCCCTGCGCGACGATGACCGTCGCAAGCGCATGGGACAGGCTGCTCGCGAGAAGGCACGCTCGCAGTATCTTCCTGAGGCGATCGTTCCCCAGTACGAACGGCTTTACGAAAGCGTGCTGTGAGAGCCTGAATCGTCAAAGTGGCGGTCAACCCACTCGCCAAGGGCCTGCGCGGCTTCGATCAGCTCCATCCATTCCGCAGGTCCATCGCACCACCAGGTGAGGGCGATGCGGCCGCCGAAGAGGCCGCCTGTGGTCAGCGTGTAGGTGACGCCGTCCAGTCCCAACGTGGTGGGTTCTGGCGCGGCCATGCTGATGCGAACGCTGCGAAGCCTCTTCCAGATCGGTGACCAATGTGCCATCGTCGTCGACTTATCCTCGACGCGAACGATACACGGCGGGACTGACGCCGGGAGGAATGCCATCCTGCCATCGATCTGTCTCAGCGTCGCCTGCTCATCATGTGTCACGCGCCGAACGATGACCTTCGCCTCGTCCGGGTTTGTATAGACAGCCCGCACGACTCGGTTGTCGAAGGCGGGATCTTCGGTCAGCGTGGCGCCGCATCGATATCCGCGTGGGATTGGCGGAGCTATTTTCTCCGGTGCGCGAAGTAGCAGGTCGGCTTCCGCGCGGAATGCCTTCAGGTAGCGCAGGGCCACATCCGGAGGCATTCCGCCGGTCATCGTCTTACGCCTGGGCGCCGCGTCCGCCGGCGGCCTTGGCTCCACCCATCAGCTTGCGGGCGATTTCCAGCTTGGCAGTCGGTGCGGCGGCGGGATCGAGCGTCATTCCGAGCACGATTTCGAGCACCTGCTCAAGAGTTCCGACGGGGCGGAACGCGACCTTCTTGCGGACCTCCGTCGGGATCTCATCGATTTCCTGCACGTTGTCCTCGGGGATGATGATGGTGCGGATGCCGTTGCGATGGGCGGCGAGCACCTTCTCCTTCAGGCCACCGATTTTCAGCACGCGGCCATGGAGCGTGACTTCGCCGGTCATGGCGACGTCCTGGCGCGCGGGAATGCCGGAGAGCGAGGAGGCGAGCGACGCGGCGAGCGTGATGCCTGCGGAGGGACCGTCCTTGGGGATGGCGCCTTCGGGAAGATGGATGTGTATATCCAGCTTGCCGATCTGCTCGCTGTCTATACGGAGGCGCGGAGCGAGAGAGCGGATATAGCTCAGGGCCGTGCGGGCGCTTTCCTTCATCACGTCGCCCAACTTTCCGGTGAGGATCAGGTCGCCCTTGCCAGCCATCGAGCGGACCTCGACGTTGAGGATTTCGCCGCCGACTTCCGTCCATGCCAAGCCGATGGTGTTGCCGACGACGCGCACGCCGGAGCGGGCGGATTCCTTGAATTTCTCGGGGCCAAGCAACTCGCGGATAACGGCGGGAGTGACGCGAGTCCGTGGCGCGGATTTCGATTCCTCGGCGGCGGAGACCACCTGGGTGGCGATCTTGCGGCAGATGGTCTGGATTTCCCGCTCAAGGTTTCGCACACCGGCTTCGCGCGTATAGCCATTGATCAGGGCCAGCAGCGCCTTGCGATCGAAGCCCACCTGCGTCCGCTTCAGGCCGTTGTCCTTGATGGCGCGCGGGACGAGGTGGCGCGTCGCGATCTCGACCTTCTCCAAATCCGTATAGCCGGATAGGCGAATGATCTCGAGGCGATCCTGCAAGGGGAGCGGAATTTCCGCCGTCGTGTTCGCGGTGGCGACGAACAACACCTGCGAGAGGTCATAATCGACTTCGATATAGTGATCGTTGAAGGCCTTGTTTTGCTCGGGGTCGAGCACCTCCAGCATCGCCGAGCTGGGGTCGCCGCGGAAGTCGCTCGACATCTTGTCGATTTCGTCCAGCAGCAGCACGGGATTGATCGTGCCTGCGCGCTTCATGGATTGGATGAGCTTGCCTGGCAGCGCGCCGATGTAGGTGCGGCGGTGGCCGCGGATTTCCGCCTCGTCGCGGACACCACCGAGGGCGATGCGGACGAACTCGCGCCCAATGCTGCGGGCAATGCTGCGGGCGAGCGACGTCTTGCCGACGCCGGGCGGGCCAACGAGGCACAGGAGCGGTCCCTTGGTGCCGCCGGAGAGCTTCGCCACGGCGAGGAATTCGATGATGCGTTCCTTCACCTTCTCGAGTCCGAAGTGATCCTGGTCCAGAATCTCACGGGCGTGATGAAGGTCGATCTGCTCGTTGGTGCGCTTGTGCCAGGGGATCTCGGTCAGCCACTCGATGTAGGTGCGCGAGACCGTGGCTTCCGGCGACATGGGGGCCATGCGGGCGAGGCGTGCCAGTTCCTTCTCGGCCTTGGCGTGGGCTTCCTTCGGGAGGGCTGCGCGTTCGATTTGTTCGCGAAGCTCCTCCAATTCCTGGTTCTCGTCGGCACCGATGCCAAGCTCGCGCTCGATGGTCTTGAGCTGCTCGTTGAGGAAGTACTCGCGCTGCGAGCGACCGATCTGGGTCTTCACCTGCGAAACGATCTGGCCCTCCATTTCAAGGACCTGATTCTCCTTCTCGAGCAGGCTGTTGAGCAGCATGAATTTTTCCTCGAGGCTGTGCGACTCAAGGATCTGCTGCTTTTGCTTCTGGCCGATGGTGGAGTAATTCGTGATGGCGTGGACGAGCGAGAGGGGGTCTTCCAGCGAGCGAATCGACTGGTAGAGTTCCTCGGGCACCTTGTCGGAAAGCTGGACGAAGCGCTCGAACAGGGTGAGCGTCGCGCGGCGATAGGCGGGGGTCAGGTCGTCGTCGATGTCGCCCACGTCGAGACGCACGAGCAGGGCCTGGGTCAGGTCGCCATTGGGAATGTAGTCGATGGCGCGGGCGGCGTAGATGCCCTCAACGAGGATCTTGGCGGAGCCGTCCGGGATGCGGAGCACCTGAAGGATTTCGCCGACGGTGCCGACGTCATAGAGGTCTTCCTTGCCGGGATTCTCCACGTCGCCGCTGCGCTGGCAGGTGATGAAGAGGCGCTTGTCGGCCTTGAGGGCCGCCTCAAGGGCGTGGAGGCTGGATTGGCGAATGACGAAGAGCGGGGTGATGGCGCTCGGGAAGAGAACGGCGTCCTTCAACGGCATGACGGGAAGGATGGCTGACTCGAAGGCTTCCATGTCGGACTCCCTGGTGGATGGGCAGGGCCCTGCGAGGCGCGCTGCTCCAGACGGTACAAAGGGCAAGGCACCACTGCGGGCGATACGCTGTCCACTAAAAGTTGAGCGGAAATCGTCGCTGGGCTGGACAGCACCGGTGGCAGGTGGCAAGTCTCCAGCACAGAAAGGAATGCCTATGAAACCGATCGACGAAAAGACCATCGAGACGCTCATCACCGCCGCACGCGAGGTGCAGTCCCGCGCCCATGCCCCCTACTCGCGATTCCATGTGGGAGCGGCGTTGCTGACCGAGTCCGGCGAGATCGTGACCGGCTGTAACGTGGAGAATGCCAGCTACGGCCTCACGATTTGCGCTGAGCGCAGTGCCATTACCCGGAGCGTGGCCCAAGGATCGGGTCGCCCGGTGGCGTGCCTCGTGGTCGGACCCACCGAGGGACCGTTGACCCCGTGCGGCGCGTGCCGCCAGGTGCTCCATGAGTTTAATCCGGAAATGGCGATTATTTGTGTTGGAAAAAATGGCTCGAAAATAGTCCGAACCGCCGCCGAATTATTGCCCTATTCCTTCGGCTCCCAGGATTTGGACGCAGCGGCCAAGGGATGACGTCGGTATTTCTTCCATCAGAACTGAATTATTCCTGCACCCAGTGCGGGAAATCGTGTGGCATGTTCCACGAAATCCCCATCGAGCCGCGAAGCCAGCAACGGCTGCTCGAACTGGATTTCGAGCCGCTGATGCGCGAGCCGTTCCGTGATCGCCATCCCATCGTGCCGTCGCCGGTGGACGAGAAGCGGCAGATGCTCCTGCTGGAGGACGGGCACTGCGTCTTCCAGAACGATGCAGGTCTTTGCAGCATTCACGCGGAGCATGGCGAACCGACCAAGCCCCAGACCTGTCAGGACTTTCCGTTTCGCTATGTGGAGACGCCCGCGGGTATATTTGTGGGGCTGAGCTTTGCCTGCACCGCGGTACAAGCGAACAGCGGGGCGCCGGTCATCGATCAACGGGTGGATCTGGAGCGCCGCCGCCCGCTCTCGAACGCGCGGCTCGACAGCGCCGAAGTGCCGGCCCTGACCGTGAGGCACGAGATTTCCTGGGAGGCGTGCCTGGCGCTCGAGGAGGACCTCCAACGGATTCTCGGCGTCACTGATCGGCCCTTCGGCCTGCGTCTTGTTGCCCAGTCGGCGTACCTGGATTTGCTGGAAGCCTTCCTGCGTGAAGTCCGTGGAGACCGGCCCCTCGCCAATAGTCCCGCGGCGAAGCGACCGGGGCTTTTTGCGTCCAACACCAACGTGCCCGACGTGGACGTGCTGCGCACGCTGCGCGGTCGTTATCTGGACAAGGAGAATGGCGAGCCGCTGTTCCGACTCGCGCGGAAGTTCCGCGGCAACCCAACGATCCAGCGCGCCTTCCTCGGCCTCATCACCGCGTTCCGCCAGAACCTGTATATACGCGCCAAGCGACCCGGGAGATTCAGCACCGCAGTGCGTGTGGCACGACACTACCTGACCCACGCGGGGCGGCTGGGAAGGGTGGAGTTGGAGGCCCTCGGCAAGCGCTTCGACTACGCCGATTTTGCCCGCATCGAGTTTCCCGAGTCCGATGCCGAGTGTCAGGAATTGCTGACGCGATATTTCCGGCACTTGGTTTTTCGGAAGGATCATCTGCTGGCGCCAAACATTTGGCTGGGCCACCGGCTCATGCTCATGCACTACGCTCTCCTTCGCTGGCACGCCACGGGCCTTGCCGCGCAACGGGCCGTGGAGCGCGTGGACCTGGCAATACTCCGGGAAGCAGTTGGCATGGTGGAGCGGCATTACGTCTTTCACACGCCGTTCGGGAAATTGTTCGAGGATTTTCCCGTGCTGGGAATGATCCTTGATGCGATCGTGAAGAAGCCGATTTTTTCGGCCTCCATGACCATTTCCCCCATGCAGGAAAAAAGGACAGGAAAATGAGGATTTTGTTGGTTGGAAATGGCGGTCGGGAAAATGCGTTGGCGTGGCGACTGGCAAAATCGTCCGGCGTCGATGCCATTTTCTGCCCTGGCGGAAACCCCGGGATTGGGCGTTTCGCCGATGTGGCGGGAAAGGCTCCCACGACCAACGAGGGGTGGCTTGAGTTCGCTCGCTCGACGCGCCCCGACCTGGTTGTCATCGGACCGGAGGCACCGCTGGCGGCGGGGCTTACGGATGTACTTCTCGCGAATGACTTCGCAGTCTTCGGGCCGACCAGGGCAGGCGCCATGCTGGAGGCCTCGAAGTCCCATGCGAAGCAGGTCATGGCCGCTGCGGGCGTACCAACCGCTGCGTCCCAGACCTTCACCGATGCCGAGGCTGCGCGCCGATTCGCGCGGTCCCTTGGGCTTCCTGTCGTCATCAAGGCCGATGGCCTTGCCGCGGGGAAGGGAGTCACCGTCGCGACCAGTTGGGCCGAGGCCGACGAAGCCATCGACGAGAACCTGCTGGCCCGGCGCTTTGGCGAGTCGAGCAATGTCATCGTCATCGAGGAGTTCATGGACGGCGAGGAAGCTTCCGTGTTCGGGCTCTGTGACGGCGAGACGGTGTTCCCGTTGGTGGTCGCACAGGATCACAAGCGAGTGTTCGACGGGGACGAGGGACCGAACACGGGCGGCATGGGTGCCTATGCACCGGCTCCTGTGGTAAATACAGGCCTTTTTGAGGAAATTAAATCCACCGTTTTCGATCCGATGATTCGAACTCTGAAGAAATCCGGAATAGATTATCGCGGGGTCCTTTATGCGGGACTGATGATTTCCGGTGGAAAATCCAGAATTGTCGAATTTAACTGTCGATTTGGTGACCCTGAAACACAGGTTGTGTTGCCCCTGGTTGAGGGCAATTTTGCGGAATTATTGATGGCCTGCGCGCAAGGGCGCCTCAGCCAACTGATCGCCACCGATGCGATTTCGACGGGGACTCGTCACTGTGCAACCGTGGTTCTTGCTTCAGGCGGGTACCCGGGCGAGTACGCTACCGGTCATCGGATCGACGGGCTGGAGGCGTGGGATTCGGCGACCGATGGAATCGTCTTTCATGCGGGCACCCGCCGGGCGGAGGATGGTTCCGTGGTGACCGCCGGCGGGCGAGTGCTCGCCTGCACCGGCTGGGACTCCACTCTTGCGGGCGCGTGCGCCATCGCCTACCGTATGGCGGAATCAATCAAGTTCACGGGAAAGCACTTCCGCCGCGACATCGCCCACCGGGCCCTAGGATCCAGGAGCTAACTGATGGCCGCACCGAAGAAATCCGCCACGAAGAAGCCGAAAGCCGCCCCGTCAAAGGTCGCGAAGAAGGCCGCGGCCGAAGGCCCGACGGTCCTGATGGACTGCGACCAGGTTGCCGACGCGATTCACCTGCTGGCCGAACGAATCCACGCGGAGTTTCCCTCCCCGCGGGGGCTGGTTGTCCTCGGTATCCGTACACGCGGCGTGATCCTGGCAGAGCGCATCCGTGCGCGCCTGGAGGAGCTCTACGGTGAATCCGTCGCCAGCGGAGTGATCGATATCACCTTCTATCGTGACGACCTTTCGCGTCACGGTCCCAACCCGATGGTGCGCGGGAGCGAGATCCCCTTCGACATCACCGATGCCACCATCGTGCTGGTGGATGATGTGCTGTACACGGGCCGCACGATCCGCGCGGCCATGGACGAGATCACCGATTTCGGACGTCCGGCGCTGGTGCGTCTCGCCACCCTTGTCGACCGCGGCCTTCGCGAGTACCCCATCCAACCCGATTACGTTTCCTTGTCCATCAAGACGACCCCTTCACAGGTCGTGCATGTACTTCTCGACGAGGTCGATGACCGCGACGAGGTGGTCCTCGACACGCGCAAACGCTGACCCAAAGGGAGGGCGACGGAAATGCGTCTATACAACCAAATACTGGCGGTGGCGGGGTTGCTCGCCATGCCCCTGCTGCTCAGCGCGGCGGATTTCATTACCCGCACTGGCGATGCGTTTCCGAGCGGTCTTGCCGCGGAGATCGCCAAGTCCGCCCCCGGATTCGCAGCCACCGACCGCGTCACGATGCTGGTCTTTGTGGACTGCGCATCGAAGCGCTGTGAGGCGATTCTTCCCGAGTTGGAGAAGACCATCTGGAAGCCGCTTGCCGGAGGAGATTTCCAGCTGATCGCCGTTGCCGTGCGCGCCTCCGATGCGGAGGTGCGTCAATTGGCCGAGGCCACCAGCGTTTCGTTCCCGGTTATGTCCGACGAGGACGGGCAGATTTTCGGCCTTTTTGCCGCCGATGGCGTTCCGCGCACGGTGGTCTTCGACAAGAAGGGGCGTCTCGCTTATCAGCACGGTGGCTTTCGCCCGGGCCGTGAGGCCGAGTTTCGCAAGGTGGTGGACCTCCTAGTGGCGGGGGAGTCGGTTCCCGCGTCGCTCTCCAGCAAAGCCTCTGCGCGGCGAGAGGCGGGAGTGGTCGACAATGACCTGATGGCCCGCCGCATCATCGGCGAGAAGGCCCCCGACCTGCCTGTGGAAGAGTGGATCACCGAGGAGCCCGGGCCGACGGAAGGGAAGTTCATCCTGGTCGATTTCTGGGCGACCTGGTGCGGGCCCTGTGTCTATACACTCGACATGGCGGAGCCGCTGCACGGCCAGTTCGAGGACAAGCTAGTGACGATGGCGGTGAGCGACGAATCGCCCGCACAGGTCAGGGCCTTCGTGAAGCGCAAAGGCTGGAAGCAGTGCATCGGCGTGGACTCGCAGGGCCGCACCAAGTCGTTGCTCCAGGTCCGTGCGATCCCCCACGGATACTTGGTTAATCCGCAGGGAATTGTGATCTGGCAAGGGCACCCGGGAGAGCTTTGGTCCAACAGTGCCGCGCGCTTGAAGGAACTGCTTGAGAAAGAGCCGGACTCAGCGCCGGGTCCTGCCCCCGCCGAAAAGGCGCCCGAGTAGATCGCTGCCGATGCCGCTCGTGATGGCCAGGATGATGAAGTCGTCGATCGGGCCGGGGATGAGATCCGGCATCAGAAAATAACCAACGCCCAGCAGGATCCATCCGCCGCGGCGCGCCACGGAGAAGCAGGATTCCAGCGCGCGCGCCGCAGGATCGTGGGAGAGCTTTGGCCCCGGCACCACTTCCCGGGCGATGGCGTCGTACTGCACGAGTTGCAGGTCAACCAACTGCTCGAACAGGGCGGGGCTGTTCTCGAGATACAATCGGGTCTCGCCGGTGGAAAGCCCGCCAGCCTGTTGCAACTGACGCAGGTAGTCACCCTGCGTCGCGTTCAGCGACTGAAGGATCTTCTCCGGCAGGATCAGCGGTGTCTCCCAGTGTATATACAGGAAGTAGCCCAGGAACAGGAACCCAGCCACGGTCTCGGCGCTCGGGTAGAAGAAGAGCGTGGCAAGCAGCAGGGCGACTCCGATGGCGCCGATTCCGGCGCGACTCCCGTTCCGCCCGGCAATCGCCAAAACGAGGATACAGAGGAGGAGCAGGAGGAAGGAAATCAGACCGCTGATGAGTGTGCCAAGCGCTGCGAAGCCGGGCATTTTCGCCAGCATCCCGAGCGATTCGCGAATCGCCGTTTCGACAGAATCGGGGAGCAGGCTGCTTCCGAGCGTGGGGTAGAAGACCGCCGCGATCGGCGTGGCGATGACGGGGATCAGCGCCGCGGCGAAGGCGATCCGGACCGGTTGGCGCCAGTCACCTAGCACGCGCCACTGAAAGAGCAGAGTAATGACAATGACGAAAGACAGCAGTAACGCGGCGACGCCAAAGAAGCCCTGGGTCCACGGATGCCCCATCGCCTCGGCGAAGAAAATCCACGCGCCTAGTACCAAGCCGGCGCGAAAGAGGATCTCTGGAAGATCGAGCGGTTGCGGCGCGGCGCTCATCAGTTCTTCACCGGAGGAGTGTGAACCGGATCGCCCTTCGTGCCTGACCATGTGTTCGAGTCGCTGTTCGTGAAGGGAATCGACGGCCCGTTGATCGAGTAATTCAGGCGCCGAATCTTCTCCACGATGCGCTCGATGTCGGGCGCCGTCCCCGCGCTGATGGGAGTCAGCGCCGCCCATCCCTTCGCCTCGACCAACATGCGCAGGCCGGACTGATAGATGCTCCGAGCCTCACGCAGCGCGATCGTGTCGCTCGAGAGATATCCGCGAGCCCCCTTTTCTTTCTCATCAGCCATCGACTCGTAGCGACGAGCCAATTTCTGCCGCACAGTGACCTCGTAGGGAGTCTCCGCAGCGGCGCCGAGAAGTTGCAGGAACAGGTCCGTGTTCCGTTGGAGGATATCCCAATCCGAGATGCGCGCCAAGGCTTGGTCTATACGCGCCACGCGGATTTCTTCGGAGAGGGTGGCGTACTGGGTTCCCGCTCCCTGGAGGGTCGTGTCGAGCTCGATGAGTTGTGTCTCGAGCGCCAGCGAGCGCTCGCCACTGCGGGTTCTTGCCAGCGCCGCCAGCGCCTTTACCACCGGATGGTCACGGAGACGATCATCCTGCTGCGAGTTGACGATGGTTGTCAGGGCGCGCCATTCCTGGCGCGAGGCAGAGGCCTCGAGCTGTCCCACGAACTCCCTCAACTGCTTGTCGCGGGAGACGCGCTCGAACTCCTCCGTGGCTGGGGCGACCCCGGTCAGCGACTTGGGGTTTGTCGGGCCTCCGGGGTTGGTCTCGCGCTGGAAACTCGGCAACCCATTCCCCCAGAGCTTGTAGCCGCCGTAGATGAGTAGAATAATGACGGGAAACGCCATCTTCAGCATGCGCGACCAGCGCTCGTTTGTGGGCGCCTTGCCCTCCGTGCCCGGGACCGAGGATTCATCCGTCGCCTTCTCCAGCACGATCTCCCATGTGGGAGCCTTCGCAGAGGTCGGAAGCTGTTTGTCCTCTTCCGGGTTGCCGGGTGGTCCTGCGCTGTCATTGCTCATGATATGAAGGGTATCCGGGATCAAAAGATCATGGCAGGAAGGTTTTACCTTTCGCCCGAAGGCAGGCAATCTCTTTCCTTTCCGCGTGGTCCCATTGGGATGGAAGGAAGCATCGGCATCGTGGCGAAGGTCTTTTGGGCGATATCACTGGTGGGGGCCTGCTGCCTGGTTGCAGTCGGGTTCGTGGTCCCGCTGTTTGTCCCCCCCCCCGATGATTTTCCCGTTCAATCTGGATACGAACCTAACGATCCTGGCGAAGTGGCTGCTGCTTCAGGGGCTAGCGGGAGCGGCTGTACTGGCGGGCGGGGTGGCGCTACTCGGCCCCATGTGGGAACGATACCGGACGGCCGCGGCGCTTCCTGTGATTGCCCTCGCCGGATGGCTGGCATGGGGGACGTTGTCGGTTTTCGTCAATCCGGCCAGCGCGCATTTTCTCGGCTACTGGCTCCCCTCGCTGACGGCCGGCCTGGCGGTGTTGCTGGCGCCGGTGTTGCTCACCAGCGAGCGCCGGTGCCTCGCGTTGCTGATTGGTATTGTGGCCGCCAGCATCATCGTTGGCGTCATCGGCATCGTGAGCAGCCTCGGCTATGGCGGCATTCTCAAGTTCCTCTACGGGATCGATCTATCCGCGCTGCAGGACGGCCGCTGGCGCGTGCAGGGCGGTGCCCGCAGCGCCGCGGCCATGTCGACGCTGGCCAATCCCGAATATGCCGGAACCTACAGCGCCGCGATGGTCTGCCTCTGGGCCGTGATCCTGCTGGATGGCGGCGCGTCGCTCATGCGCGCAGGACGGACGCGGCTTGCATGGATCGTGCGCGCCGTTGCGATCGGTGTGATTCCGCTGCTCCTGCTGCACATTGTCTATACGGGCTCGCGACAGGCGCTCGTGACGGTCGGCCTGCTCGGGGTACTCCGCCTCGTGATTGCGCTCGGTGTGCGCCTCCGCGTGGCAGCGGCAATTTTCTGTCTATACATCCTCGGGATGGTACTCCTCGGACTGCTCCCCGGCGTCGTTCTCTTCGCCCTGCTCATCATCGCGCTACTTGCCTGGGAGCTGCGCTGCGGCAGACTCAAGACGGTCCTCATCGCCTCGGATCGCTTCAACCTACTCGTCGTCGTGGGAATTCCATTATTGGTGCTCATGCTTGCCGGTCTCTACTCGGTGCCCGGTCCCTGGAATCCCACGGGGCTGCGCCTGTGGAGCCGCTTCAGTTCGCTGTTGTCCAGCCAGGACGACTCCTACCAGGAGCGCCTGGTCATGTTCACGCTGGCGTCGCGACTCGCGACCAAGAATCCGATCCTGGGGATCGGTCCTGGTCGTTATCGTGCAGAGTTCTTCCGCGAGTTCGGCAGCGCCGCCCAGAGCGATTCCACCGGCACCATGTCCGTTATGCGCGACCGCATGGGGATGATGCTGGGCGAGCAATCACATAACGACTATTTGCAGATTTCCGCCGAGACAGGGCTTGTCGGAATATCCCTCTTCCTGATCGCGCTGCTATTAATCATGGAGGGCCTGGTGCGAGTCATCCGGACCGAGACGGGGATGCGTCGTTTCCTTGCGCTGGCGTATCTGATCGGGATCGGCGCCATGCTCTCACTGATGCAAACCAGCTTTCCCCTCCAGATGCCGAGCCGAGCCGCCGTATTCTGGATGTTGTTGGCGGGGGGAGTTGGGATCATCTCCCAATCGCGACGGGTGGAATGAACTGACACTGCTTTGTTTATGACGAGCCGACCGTCCTGGGGGTCTTTCTCCCGTTGACCTGACGCCCCCGCCTCCCACGCTCTTGGCCATCTTAGCGGGGGTTCTCGCGCCTTGTCCATCAACACCCATCTCGACGAGTTCATGCACCATCATCGGTTCACGGGGCTGACCTACGACGATGTGTCCCTGGTAACTCAATACGCCGATTTTCTGCCGACCGAAACCGATCTTTCCTCCCAATTTACGCGAGGCATTCGGCTGAATCTGCCGCTCGTCTCCGCCGCCATGGATACCGTGACCGAATGGCAGATGGGCATCGCGATGGCCCTCGCCGGCGGCATCGGCGTCATCCACAAGAATCTTGAGCCAGCCGCCCAGCGCAGCGAAGTCAAGAAGGTGAAGTACTACCTCAACGGCTTCCTGGTGAAGGCCCGCACCGTCACGCCCGAGATGACCGTCGCCGACGTCGAGCGTCTCAAGCTGGAGAAGGGCTTTCACTTCAGCAGCTTCCCAGTCATCGACGAGCATCGCAAATTGCTCGGCATCGTCACCGGCTCCCAGTTCCGCTATGCGGCAGGCACCGAGCTCATCGGCGACATCATGGTGCGCAACATGGTGACTGCGCCCTCCGGCACGACGCTGCGTCGCGCCTACGAGCTGCTCCAGCGCCACAAGATCAGCATTCTTCCCGTCGTCGACGAGTCCGGCATCTTCCAGGGCCTCTACTCCTACAAGGACGTCAGCCGCATCATCCGCATGGAGGCGCCGCTCCAGTGCGTCGACGAGCGCTACTCCCTGCGGGTCGCCGCCGCGGTCGGGCCTGCTGACTACGAGCGCATCGAAACCTTGCTTGAGACCACCGTCGACGCACTCGTGGTGGACACGGCCCACGGCCACAGCAAGGGCGTGATCGAGATGGTGAAGTGGATCAAGAGCAAGTGGCCCGCCCAGCAGGTCATCGCCGGCAACGTCGCTACGGGCGAAGGCGCCAAGGCACTGGCCGACGCGGGCGTCGACGGTGTGAAGGTGGGCATCGGTCCTGGCTCCATCTGCACCACCCGCGTGGTCGCGGGCGTTGGCGTGCCACAGCTGAGCGCCATCTACATGGCATCGCACGCGCTGCGCGGAACCGGCGTCCCCGTGATTGCCGACGGCGGTATCAAGCAGAGCGGCGACGTTCCCAAGGCCCTCGGCGCCGGAGCCTCCACCGTCATGATGGGTGGCACGTTTGCCGGCACGGACGAGTCCCCGGGCGAGCGCGTCCTCATCGGCGGGCGCCAGTACATCACCTATCGCGGCATGGGGTCGCTCGGCGCCATGAACCAGCGCTACGGTTCCGCCGATCGCTACGGCCAGAAGGACGTCAACGGCCGCAAGCTCGTCCCCGAAGGCATCGAAGGGTTGGTGCCCTACTCCGGGCCGGTTTCCGGCGTGCTCCACCAGTTCGCCGGCGGCCTGCGCGCTTCGCTTGGCTACAACGGTTCCCGCACTGTTGCCGAGCTTCAGAGCAAGGCTCGCTTCGTCCGCGTCACCGAATCCGGAAAACGCGAATCCCATCCTCACGACGTCGAGTTCGTGAAGGATGCACCCAATTACCGTACCGAAAAGGAGGGCTGATCCATGGACGCACAGAAGCTCGCAGAAAGATTGCTGGAGGGCGTTGATCGCATCGCCGAGATCGCCACGCTGGGCGAACAGGACCTGGCCCGATCTTATGGACCCGGCAAGTGGAACGGCGTCGAGTTGATCGCCCATCTGGCCGATGCTGATTCGATCCTCCACACGCGCGTCTGCTTCGCCATCGCCGAGCCCGGGATCACCGTCCTGAGCTTCGACGAGAACAAGTGGGTGGCGTCGCTCGGTGCCTCCACGCGCCCGCTCGAGATATCCATCGGGCTCATCACCGCCACCCGCGAGGCACTGGCTCATCTGGCCCGCACGACCCCCGCGGCGACGCTCGAGAAGGCCCACGTCGTCAAGGACGGCCAGCGGCTGACGGCCCTCCAGATAATCGAGAAGGTGTGCACGCACGGCGAGCATCACCTGGAGCAGCTCGAGGCCATCCGCGACCATCGCCAGTGGGTTGCGAAGTAACTGTCTA
>WGMQ01000061.1 GCA_016125005.1 bacterium
ATGATGAGAAGTCCGAGCAGAGTAATTGCCTGGACGCCCTTCTTGTTTTGCCCCCTCCCCCCGCCCACCGGGGGGGCGGGGGGTCGGGGGGGGGGGGAAATGGTTCCGCAGGAAAATCGGGTCTGTGTTCCCTGCGGAATGACACGGACTTAACGATGACCTGCTGGGAAATGCAAGCGGCTTCGTTCATTTTGTGGAGATAATCTCGAGTCTGCCGAAACGAGAAAGTAATCAAATCCACTCATTCAATCCGGCCAGATGACGGTCCAAGCAACTCTGATCAGGGCGCTGGCAACACAGGGATTTCACGCAAAGCTCCGGTCCAAGCGGTGTTCGCCCGTGCATCTGCGGTCAGTTCCGCGCGGATGGCGGCCCGGAGCTCGTCCAGCATTCGCCCGGCACGCGCTTCCTCATCCAATTCGTCCAGTCTCAGATAAGGCTCATCGGCGTGCTCCGCTTTGCCGCCGCGACGCAGGTCGACATAGCTCTCCCCGTACAGAGTCCCCGCGTCCCACACCGGGTCCTCCACCCTCTTGTCCGGTGTCATCCCCGGCTTGCTGAGGAAGGAAAGGGTTCGCTCGCGGACGACGAGTTCCCAACCCGGGGGAACCGGTGCTGCGGTGGTGGTGCCCACCGGCAAGCCCGCAAGCTTGGGCAGCAGATCGGTCGTCCAGAGGTTGCGCAGTTCATCCGGCGTGTACTGATTGCTGACCTCCACACTGTCGAGGCGGCGGAGACGATAATCGCGACGGGTCAGGTCCCACATGCGTGGGTAGAATCGTCGATAGGGTTCGAAGAAGCGAACTTGCTCGTCAGTAGACATGGAATCGAAGCGTGCCCGGGCCAGAGTCGTCAGATACTGCTCCGCCAAATCCTTGTCGATGAGCGCGGCCTCCATGCAGGCACCGGTCGGGGGCGGCTGCGGGACGCGACCCGCCTCTATCGCCTGACGCAGCTGCTTCAGGAACTCTGCGTCCTTGGTGCCCACCCCGACAATCTCCCGCGCGACCTCCTCGATAAAGGCAAAGCGAGCATCCTGCATCGCCGCCGCACGCAGGGGAGAGATCACGGCTTCCTGATAGCCTTCCCGCTTCACGAGCTGGACCATGAAGGCAGACGACTTGGAACTGACGACGGGACTCCACTCGCCCGTGCGCAGCGCCCTGACATGATCCCGGATCGATGGAGGGAGCGCCACCTCGGCCGAGGGAGGCAGTTCCCCGCCGGAGAAAGCACTCGGGGCACGGGAAAATGATCGCGCCGCGTCCGAGGGGCTGATCTCGCCGGCGGTCAGTCGGGTCCGTAGTTCTTCAAGCTGTTGCTTCTCGGATGCCGCCGTCTCGGGCGTGGTCTGACGCCAGATCAGTCGCACGGTCACGATATCCGATGGAACCGTCTTTCCCTCCGCTTGGTCGATGGACTCGTCGACCATCTGGCGAAGGCGGGCGGGCTCGGCGGCAAGCCGGGTCTCGCAAAAGCGCCCCCAGGCCTCAAGATCCCGCTGCATTCCCAGTTCGCGGATTTTGGCCTCGCGCTCCGGGGGGAGCGATTCACCCGCGCGGCGAGCCTCTGCCGCAAGATGTGCCTCGACCAGTGCATCAAGCGCCGTGCCTCGCGCCAATTGCAGCATCTTGCTGGTTTGATCATCAGCCCACTGGGCCCGACGCAAAGTGACCATCAAGTCGTCCAGTTCCACCTGCGACTCGCGGCGCTGGACCTCCGCCTCGGTCGTTGTCACGTCACCCCACCGGGCCACCACGTCGCCGCATCCCGCTGCATCGGCCGCCTGATGGAAGGAGGTCGCCAGCAGGAGAAGAGTAACCCAGTGGATGGCACGGCGTGCGGAGCCCGGGGCAGTTGAATCAGTCATCATGTCCAAGTACTCGGGGGGAGGAAATGAATAGTGGGGCCCCGCGAGGGGCCCCACTAGTGGATCATGCATCAGCCGGGTCGCCCCAACTGAATTAGTCCATCATCAGCTGCCAATCAGAGACGGACGCGCCGCCTTCCTGATAGAGGGCAACGAGGTTGTTGGAGGCCACCGAGAACACCGTGATCTTGCCCGCAACTTCAGCGATGCTGATGGCGGACGTAGCATTGGTGTTAGTGTTGGTTGGGACGGCGACGGGGAACGTCGGGGTCGCGATCTGGACGGTGGTGTAGGCGGTCGTGACAGCGGCGCGATTGGTGATATCGTAGACGTTGTTGACGTAGGAGGTGCCGTTAGCGTAAGATGCAGCGGCGAGGAGCTGGGCGCCAGCGATCTCCGCGTAAGCCAGACCCGTGCGGGTATCCGTCAGACCAGAGAAGGTGCTGTTGACGACCGTACCAGCCTGATCATATTCGACGATGTCCTGGCTCGCAGACTTCATGAAGATGCTACCGCCGACGACGTCGCCAGCAATACCGAGGGCACCGCGGGTCGGGCCGACTTCGGCGGTCGTCCAGCTGCCGCCGCCGTCGGTGGTGCTAACGGCGACCACGCGGGCTGCCGCGTTGTTGCCAGCGAGGTAAATCGTCACGTTGGTGCCCGAACCGACCGCGCTGATGGTATCACCGCAACGGCTGGTGATGGAAAGCGCGTCGTTGGCAATCTGGGTGGGAGCAACCGAGCCGGCGTCGGTCGGATAGAGATACAGCTTCAGGCCAGCACCCGAGGTGCCGGTCGAGTTGATCAGGTTGCCGAGGAAGATGGATGCATCGGAGGAAGCACCGACCTTTGCGGCAACGCCAGCATTCATGGGGAACACGCCACCCGAGATGCCGGTGTTGTCGAGGCTGCGGAGGTAGGAGCCGTTGGAAGCGTCGAGGATACGGACCGCATTGTTGACCGTGTCGAAGCTGCCACGCTTCACGACGAAGGCAGCGAGATCGCTGGCTTCCGTCGAGCCGACGATCAGGCCGCCGCTGCGCGTGTTGTTGTCGTTGAGGTTGACGTCGGGGCTGAGGACGCCCGAATCAGCGCCGTTGACGACGCGGTTGGCGCCGGTCGGGTTGTACCACAGGTTGCCAATCACCGTCTGGGCGGACGCGCTGCCGACCAGCAGGGTGGCAGCAGCAATCAAAGCAAAACGCTTCATGAGGTTGTGCTCCTCTTCAAAAGTGAGATCATGGAACGAGGGCAAAATCCGAGGCCCTGCTCGTGGGTTCAGTAAGACTCGCGGCATCCGTGCTGTCAACCGGTAAAGCACCTTTTTTGCGGTGACATTTCGATGAGTTTGGCCGGGATTAAGCACTTGATCGACAGCGAATGTTGCCACCGGGGACTCAGTGATTTGGAGCGTTCCATTCCGCCCAGGTGGGAGTGCTCTGGTCTCGCTCGCTCAGGATCGGCGAGTCCACCTTCCAATCCACCCCGATGGTCGGGTCGTTCCACCTCAGCCCGCACTCGGTCGCCGCGTTGTAGAACGCCGAGCACTTGTACTGCACCTCGGCATGATCGCTGAGGACGCTGAAGCCGTGTGCAAACCCCAGAGGAATATAGAGTTGGCAACGATTCTCTGAAGTCAGTTCGACACCGTACCATTTGCCAAAGGTCGGCGAATCGCGGCGGATGTCCACGGCGACGTCCCAAATGGCTCCGATGGTGCAGCGAACCAGCTTCACCTGGCCCGGGGCGGACTGGTAATGCAGCCCGCGCACGGTCCCCTTGACTGATCGGGAGTGATTGTCCTGGGGAAAATCGCCTACGAGCCCTGCGCCGCGAAGCACGTCGCTGCGAAAGGATTCAAAGAACCAGCCACGTGCATCCTGAAAAACCCGGGGCTCCAGCAGGTAAAGACCGTTGAGCGGTAGCGGGATCAGGCGCATGGGCGGGGAACTCCGGGGCGGTTCGCGTTGATTGCTCCGCATGGCTAGATGGCCGAAACGGTCGGGGCAATGGCGGAAAACGCAACAGGGTTACGCCCGTCACTGTTCAGATTCCCGTTTCAACATCGCAAAGGCTCCGAGCGCCGTATCCCGCGCCTGTTGGTGATCGACGATCGGGCGCGGGTAGTTTGTGCCGAGCTCCACTCCGGAGGTCTTGAGAACCAGCACGGGGGCCTCCCAGGGGGCGTGAATGAACTTATCCGGCAGTGCCGCCAGCTCGGGAACGAACCTGCGGATGTACTGTCCGTCGGGATCGAACTTGGCGGCCTGCATCATCGGGTTGAAGATGCGAAAGTACGGGGCAGCATCCGCGCCGCACCCCGCCGTCCACTGCCAGCCCATGGTGTTGCTCGCCCGATCCGCGTCCACCAGCGTGTCCCAGAACCACTCAGCGCCCCGCTGCCACGAGACGAGCAGGTGCTTGACCAGGAACGACGCCACGATCATGCGGACGCGGTTGTGCATCCATCCGGTTTGCCAGAGCTGACGCATCCCAGCGTCAACGATGGGATAGCCGGTCTGGCCGCGCTGCCAGGCCTTGAGGAACGCGAGGTTCTCCTTCCAGGGGAACTGCTCGAACTCGGGTCGCAGGGGGTTTCTGTCCGTCGACGGAAAGTGATAGAGCAGGTGCGCGCTGAACTCGCGCCACCCGACTTCACGGAGGAAATGCTCGGCGCCACCGCGCTCCTTTGGAGTCAGATGCTCCGTGGCGGAGTGCGTCCGGTGCCAGATTTGGGCGGGAGTTAGCTCGCCGAAGTGCAGGGCGGGAGAGAGGCGGGAGGTGCCGTCGATCCCGGGGAGGTCTCGTTGGTCGTGGTAGCCCGCGACGATGCCGTCGAGAAAGATCTGAAGGCGTGACTGGGCCCCTGGCTCGCCGGGCTCCCATTCCGCGCTAAAACCGGCGTCCCACGGGATGCGGGGGAGCAGACCCAGGCTGTCGATGCCGTCGCTGGCTGGCCACGCCGCGGGAGCTTCCAGTGTCGGGATCGGCAGCGGCTCGGGCGGCGGATCGAGCGTCAGCAGGTGCCTCCAGAACGGGGTGAAGACCTTGAAAGGTGTGCCCTGTTTGTTTTGGACGAGGGTCGGCTCGAAGAGCAGGTACCCGGCGTGGGACTTGGGGCGGATTCCCGCACCGTGGCACCACTGCTTGATCGCGGTGTCGCGGCGAATCGTGGCCGGTTCGTAGAGACGATTCCAGTGGATGGCCCGCGCGCCGGTTTCCTCCGCCAGTCGCGCCAGCACCGCCTGCGTGGGACCCCGGCGAACGAGCAATCGCGAACCTCTGGCGCGCAGCGCGGCGTCGAGCGCCACCAGCGAGTGATGCAGCCACCAGTTGCTGGCACCGCCGGGAGCCCACGGGGCCTCGCTTTCCGGGTCGTGTATATACACGGGAAGGACGGGGCCGTCGGCCGCGGCAGCGGTCAGGGCGCGGTTGTCCTGGAGTCGCAAGTCCCTTCGGAACCACATAATGCTCGGCGATGGCATCTTCTGAGAACTCCTGAAATCGTGGGTCGCAACAGGTTCTATGGGTGCCCCGAAACGGGACACGGACGCTCTTCTGTTTCAAACAGGTCAAGTCGCGTTCCAAGTGCTCGATGACCAAAAAGTGATGCCCCTCCGAGGGCCGGAGCTCTCGGAGGGGCGATTGTATCACCTGCCAGGGTGAAGGGATGAAGATTCTTAGCTGCAACCGGTCGTCGTGCCGCAGGTCTCGCACTTGAGGCAGGTGCCGTTGCGGACCAGCGTCCAGCTTCCGCAGTTGCCACATGCATCGCCAACGTAGCCCTTGAGGCGGGCCTGACGGGCCTGTTCCGACTTCGTCAGCGCGCCGCCGCGGGGGAGCAGTGTTGTCTTGACCGCTTTCGGTTCCGTCAGCGTGGCGGCCGCGGTTGCTGTCGCAGCGGTGGGCGAGGCAGCGCTGCCACTCTTTGCAACGGCCTTCGGGGCGGAATCCTTCGCACCCGACAGATTCAGGTGGGCGCTGTCGGGCCGAATCTCCCGCGGGTCGAACACATGCTCGTCCGCGTCGTGCATGATGGTCTCTTCCTCTTCGCTTTCGAACTCCACCTGACCGGCCTTCGACATGCTGTCGTGGCGTAGGTCCTCGGGAGAAACGTGGGCGAGGTCCGTGCGACCCAGGTAGCTGATCGCCAGTTCGCGGAAGATGTAGTCGATGACGCTCGTCGACATCTTGATGTGCGGGTTGCCCATCACCATGCCGTTCGGCTCGAAGCGCGTGAAGCAGAAGATCTCCACGAACTTCTCCAGCGGGACGCCGTGCTGTAGCCCCAGGCTGACGGCGATGGCGAAGCAGTTCATCAGCGAGCGGAAGGCGGCGCCTTCCTTGTGCATGTCGATGAAGACCTCACCAAGCGTACCGTCCTCGTACTCGCCCGTGCGGATGAACACCTTGTGGCCGCCGATCATGGCCTTTTGCGTATAGCCAGCGCGGCGATCCGGGAGGCGACGACGCTTTGTCAGGTAGCGATAGATGATCCGTTCGGCAACCTTCTGCGGTGCCATGTCGGAGGTCAGCGGTGCGTCGTCCTCAAGATCATTGCTTGCATCGCTCCCCGTGTTGAGCGGCTGGCTCAGCTTGCTGCCGTCACGATAGAGCGCGTTCGCCTTGATCATCTTCTGCCAGGAGAGCATGTACGCCGACTTCACGTCGTCGATGGTCGCCTCGTTCGGCATGTTGATCGTCTTGCTGATGGCGCCAGAGATGAACGGCTGCGCCGCCGCCATCATGAGGATGTGGCTTTCCGTGCCCAGGTACCGCTGCCCATACTTGCCGCACTTGTTGGCGCAATCGAACACCGCATAGTGTTCTTTCTTCAGGTGCGGAGCCCCCTCGACCGTCAGGCGACCACAGATGTGATCGTTCGCCGCGTCGATCTGGGTCTTCGTGAAGCCAACAGCTTCCAGCAACTTGAAGTTCCAGTCGCTGATCTGCTCCTCCGTGAACTTCAGGTGCTTCTTCAGGTTCTCCTCACCGAGCGTGAACTTGTTGAAGACGAACTGGATTTCGAAGGCGCCCGGCAGATGGTTCTCCACCCGGTCGATCATCTCCTGCGTGAATCCCTTGGCCTTGAGCGTCTCGCGGTTGATGAACGGCGCACCGTCCAGCGTCAGTGTGCCGCGCGCATGGTTCACGATGTCGGTGATCTCGTTCGCCGTATAGCCGATCTGGCGAAGCGCATTCGGCACCGACTGGTTGATGATCTTGAAGTAACCACCGCCCGCCAGCTTCTTGAACTTCACCAGTGCAAAGTCCGGCTCGATGCCCGTCGTGTCGCAATCCATCACCAGGCCGATGGTGTTGTGCGAGATGAAGCCATTGGCGATGTAGGTCACATTGGCCGGGACCGACAGGTCGTAGGTCAGTTGCTCCCCACCATCCTCGTTCGCGACGACCGAGTCATAGTAGAAACAGAGTGCGTGTGCCACCCGCTCGTCGCCGGTTTCCTGCAGGAGGGCCTGCGCCGCCCGCCGGGTGATCGCGCCCTGATGGCGCTTTTGCGAGAGCTTCACCGCGTTGCGAAGCGCGCTCCCCACGGGCACCAACTCCTCGATCACGTCGGTCGGCAGATAGACGTAGTCACGCCGCGCGGCCTGCTCGTTGGAGTGGGTCTCGATCGCCGAGTTCTTGCGGGAACCCATGAAGCCGACGAGCCGGCTGAACGGCGCGTTGTAGCTCATGTTGAGCAGGCGGTTCGCGTGGACAGGCGCCTGGCCCCAGCCGGAAATATCCACCTTCGCAGTCGTCGGCATTCCGAGGAGCAGCAGGAGTTGCTTTACCTCCTCGGCGAACTCCGCGTGGGCCGTGGAGAAGCTCGGCACGCCGCCCGTCACCGTTCCGTCGGCCTCGAACAGGCCGCGCAGGAACGCGCCATAGACCACCGGGTCGTTGCTTGCCAGCAACGCATCCGGGATGCGGGGGAGCCAACCCTTGCCGGAGTGCGTCTCGCTCGGCGCCAGCTTTGCGAAGCCGCACGCCTCCCACCACATCACCAGCGACACGGAGTGAAGGGCGACTTCCGTATAGCCTTCCTTCTCCGTGAGGTGCGGCTTGATGTTGAAGAGGGAAGCGGAAAGTTCCGACAGACGCGCCAGCACATCGTCGTCGCCCCGTGCCACGCAGAGCCGCAGCCCCTTCGCGTGGAGCGAGCCGTCGCCCATGAAATAGCCCACGAACTCCGCCAATTCCGGCGTCACCACCCGCGGCACGCGGGTCGTATATTCGGCGGTCCAATATTCCTCGCCGAGCGGGGGAAGGTTCACTGCACGCGGCTCGCCCACCATCTGACCCATCGAGAGCGCCACCACGTCGGTCGATTCCACCTCGCCGAAGCGCTTCCAATCGAGCTGGCCCGTGACCGGGTTCATCACCTTCACCCGATGCTTCACGGTCCCTTGGATGCGATAGCCCGAGCGGGTCGTCAGGATGCGCGTGTCCTCGACGCCATTGACGAAGAACTTCGTCGCCTGCTGCTCGCCCGAATCCGTCAACACCTGGAAGTCCACATCCTGCCAGCGCGAACCCTCGACGTCGCCCATGCGACCGAGTCGCATGAGGCCGCGATCCGTGATCACCATGCTATTGGCCACCAGGCAGCCCGTCGGCGCGATCACCGTGCTCTGTGCATTGCGATAGCCATGCTTCTCGCCGAGAGCCAGCGCGCGATCCCACACCTCGCGGCTCGCCGCGAGCAGTTCGTCGGGGCAGTAGTCCGGGTCGATGCCCTCCGGCGTGATTGTCAGCCCCTCATAGTCCGACGGCGCCGCGTTGTAGGCCGCGCGGCGGTGATTGCGGATCACGCGCAACATCGCGTCGCGGTTCTCCGCATACTTCGGGAAGGGACCGACCTGCGCGGCCATTTCCGCGCTCGTGGCGTAGGAAACGCCCGTCATGATGGCGCTCAGGGCGCCGCCGATGGCGCGGGCCTTGGGGCTGTCGTAGGGAATACCCTGCACCATCAGGAGCGTGCCCAGGTTTGCGTAGCCCAGCCCCAGCGTGCGGAAGTCGTAGCTCAGCTGCGCGATCGTCTGGCTCGGGAACTGGGCCATGGTCACGCTGATCTCCAGCACGATGGTCCACAGGCGCAGCGTGTGCTCGTAGGACTCCACGTCGAAGCGCTGCTTCTCGAAATCATAGAACCGCATCAGGTTCAGGGACGCCAGGTTGCAGGCCGTGTCGTCGAGGAACATGTATTCGGAGCACGGATTGCTGGCATTGATGCGCCCGCTGTTCGGGCAGGTGTGCCACTCGTTGATCGTCGTGTCGAACTGGAGACCCGGGTCGGCGCAGGACCAGGCGCTCGTGGCGATCTTGTCCCACAGGTCCACCGCGCGGAGCACCTTCGCCACCTTGCCGTCCGTGCGGCGACGCAGCGCCCACTCGCCGTCCTTCTCCACCGCGTGGAGGAAGTCGTTCGTCAACCGGACCGAGTTGTTGCTGTTCTGGCCGCTCACCGTCAGGTACGCTTCCGAGTTCCAGTCGGTGTCGTACTCGGGGAACGCCATGTGGGTGGCGCCCTCCTTCGCCAACTGGAGCGTGCGCTGGATGTAGTTGTCCGGGATCGACGCCCGCCGGGCCTCGCGCATGGCCTTCGCCAGATCGCGGTTTTCCTTCGGGTCCGTCGAGTGGCCGTTCAGCTTCTCCTTGTTCGCCGCCACGGCCTTCAGGATCGCATTCAGGTGCTTGTTGCACTGCTTGCTGCCCGAGACCAGCGCGGCGACCTTCTGCTCCTCGATCACCTTCCAGTCGATGAAGGCCTCGATGTCCGGGTGGTCGATGTCGAGCACCACCATCTTGGCGGCGCGGCGCGTGGTGCCGCCCGACTTGATCGCCCCCGCGGCGCGATCACCGATCTTGAGGAACGACATCAGGCCCGACGACTTGCCGCCGCCGGAGAGCGACTCGCCCTCGCCGCGGATCTTGCTGAAGTTGGTGCCGGTGCCCGAGCCGTACTTGAAGATACGCGCCTCGCGGGTCCAAAGGTCCATGATCCCGCCCTCGTTCACGAGGTCGTCATCGACCGACTGGATGAAGCAGTTGTGGACGAGGATGCCGTTGGCGAAGAAACCGTGGTCTTCAGTTTGAAGGTCGTACACCTGTTCCTTGCGGATCGAGTCGAAGCGATCCCATATCCAATCGGCCCACCCGCGGTATGGGGCAGAATGGACACCATCCAGCGAACCATTCTCGCTGCGCCGGAGGTAGTCGGCGGTGGCCTTGAACAACGAGTAGTCAGACTGCCACGTCGACGCTTGTGCAAAACTGGTTTCCCCATCTTGGAAACAAAGCTTATAGTCAAGCAGCCAGATCGGCACTGTTTCTGTCATAGTCGCAACGCTCTCATCCAAACAGGAGCGCTGCAAAGTCACTGCCTGAGCACGCATGCGCAATTGGCGACTAACCTGCAGATCGTACAGGAGATCGGCCGCGTACATGCATGATCTGTCAAACTCTTCGGGAGTCGTCAGATCTGATTCTGCGCCGACGAAAATTTTGTGATCGAATGTACACCTAAGGGGGTGGGCAAAGCTCGGGTTGTCAACAAACAACTCAACTACGGGCTTTTCTCCACTGTCTACTATCGAATACACCGTTGTGTACCCGGTGTAGCTCAGGATCTGCACGCTGGAATATTGATCAAAGCTGTCATAAAGTTCTTTCACCGTTATGATGGCTTCCAAGCCATCAAGCATGCATGTAATTACCGTATCCCCCGCAACGCAGGCGTGCGGCTGCGGGTGCTCGTAGGCGTTGGTGCTGCGCTCCATCTGACCGGTCTTGGGGTTGACGAAGTAGTGTCCCTGCGCCGGGCCGGTGATGCCGTAGGCCCAGTGCAGGCCCGTGTTGAACCACTGGGGAGAGTTCGGCGCGGACATCTGCATCGCCAGCATGAAGCACATCTCGTCGTAGAACGCCTGCGCGTCCTCCTCGGCGTCGAAGTAGCCGTGCTTCCAGCCCCAGTAGGTCCAGGTGCCCGCCAGGCGGTTGAAGACCTCGCGCGAGTCCTTCTCGCCGCGCGTCTTCTTTTCCTCGCTGGCCACCGCCGCCTCGTCCAGGACGGAGCGCTGCAACCACTCGGGCACTCCCTCCTCGGCGACGCGTTTCAGGGCCTTCGGGACGCCTGCCTTGCGGAAGTACTTCTGGGCCAGGATGTCGACGGCCACCTGGGACCACTGCTCGGGGACCATGACGTTCTTGGCTTCGAACACAACGGAACCGTCCGGGTTCACGATCCGGGACGTGCGCTCGGCGAAGGGAATCCCTGCGTATGGGGTCTTGCCTGCGGCGGTAAAGCGACGAGTGATCTTCATGGGATGCTGACTCTCCTTTGGTTGGAATAGGTTGCGGAACCGGGTAACAGGAGCGGGGGCGACAGGGGTGACGGGTGACCGGCGATCCGCGGGACTACGGGACCGGGTGGTGAAAGCTCTGTGAAGCCCAAGTGGGCGAATTAATAGCGAAGCTCCCACAGCAGATTTCGGGAGCGGGAACCGTGCCGGGTCTGGCTGTCATTCGCCGAAACTTGACGAAATGGACACCAGCCGTGGCAGGTTCAGAAGGAGTAGGCTACCAGATATGGTGTCGCAAGGAGAATTCAAAATGCCGAATTCGCCCGAAATTCCGCCCTTTCCCAACGGCCCGATTTCGTGGGCAATTGAGACCTCTCAATTTATCCAGTCCGGGACTAAGCTGTGGAAAAATGCGATTTCAGAAGATTGTCACAAAAATGGACCGTCCACCGCAGGATCGCCACGGAACCCCTGCGGTGCCCGGCCGGAGTCACGCAGGATTGGGGAGCCGACCGATTCCGCCGCGGCCCAGGCAGTCGATTAACTGGCCGTGGATCAGCCCATTGCTGGCGATCATGCGACCGCTAAAGAGGTCAAACGGCTCTCCCGGCACCAGCCCGCCCAACTTCCCTCCCGCCTCTGAGACCAGCAGGGCACCGGCTGCCATGTCCCAGGGCTTGAGTCCCCACTCCCAGAACGCTTCCAGATGTCCCGCCGCTACGTTGGCGAAGTCGAGGCTCGCGGCGCCGAGCCGCAAGACCCCCCGCGTTTCGATCAACGCCGCCTTGTGCACATCGCTCAGGACCTCCGCGTACTGCGCGCGGTTGTACGGATAGCCCGTCACTACCAGCGCGTCGATCAGTTCGGTGGTCATCGAGACATGAATCCGCTCGCCGTTGCGCGTGGCCCCCGCACCCAGCGCGGCCAGATAGAGTTCGTCCAGCGCCGGGGCTAGGATGGCGCCCGCGAACGGGGCGCCGCGATGGGTGAGACCGATGCTGACCCCGAAGAATCGGAGGCCGTGCGCGTAGTTCGTCGTGCCGTCCAGCGGATCGATGATCCAGAGGAAGTCGCTCCCCGGATTGATGATCGATCCGTCCTCCTCCGCGAGGATGCTGTGCTCGGGAAAACGGGCTCGAATCTGTGCGGTCAGCCACGCCTCGGATTCCCGGTCGGCAACGGTCTGGAGGTCGATGGCGCCCTTCTTCTCGTAGGTCCCCAGTCGGCGGAAGTGGCGCATCAACACGGCGCCGGCGCCGCGTGCCAGTTCCTCCAGCGGAGCGATGAAGTCGGTGGGGGAGAAATCAGACATGAGCGGTTCCTAGTGGCCAAGGCTGCGGCCGGTATCCCCGCGCTGGCGGTCGCGGGGCTACGACAATTCAGGCGTCCTTCGGCTCGTCGCTGCCAGTGCCGAGGCCATACGACTTGAGCTTCCGCCAAAGGGTACTCGGATTGATTCCCAGAATCCGCGCCGCCGCCCGTTGGTTGTGGCCGACGCTGTCGAGCACCGACAGGATGTGTTGCCTCTCCAGTTCCGCCAGGCTCGTGGAAAGCGAGTAGCTGACGGAAAGCTCCTCGCTGCCGGACTGGCGGCCGTCCTGCTCCTTCCGGCGGCGCAGCCGCGCCAATTCCTCCATGAAGAGTGACGACTGACTGCCGAGGGCGATGGCGCGCTCCACCAGGTTTTCCAACTCGCGCACATTCCCCGGCCACTCGTGGTCGAGCAGCACCTGCATATCCTCCGGGGGAATGCGGGCGGGGGCCCTCCCGCCGCGAGCGTGCTTGAGGAGGAAATGCTCCACCAGCAGCGGAATGTCGTCCCGGCGGTCACGCAGCGGCGGCACCTCGATCATGATGACATTCATCAGGTAGAAGAGGTCCTGGCGGAAACTTCCCGTCCGCATTGCCTCCGTCAGATCCAGGGTCGTCGCCGCGATCAGACGCACATCGAACGGGATCGTGCTGGTTCCCCCCGCGGGGAGGAAGCGTCGCTCCTGGAGCGCGCGATAGAGTTTTCCCTGCAGGATCGGCGAGAGCGCGTCCACGTCCTCGATGAAGAGCGTGCCACCTTGCGCCTGCTCGAAGGCCCCCGCCTTGCGGGTCCGCGCTCCGGTGAAGGCCCCCTTCTCGTGGCCGAACAGCTCCGCTTCCAGTTGTAGGTCGGGAACCCCCGAGCATTCCACGACGACAAACGGTCCCGCGCGCCGGTCGGAGTTGAAGGCGATCTTCTCTGCAAGCAGTTGCTTGCCCGCGCCCGTTTCGCCTCGCAGCAGCACCGCCGAATCACACGATGCCGCCACCCGCGCATGGCGCATCATGCGCGCCATTTCCGCCGACTTTCCCACGATGGGGCGCGGCGCCTGCACATCACCCGCGTCGCGGGCGACCTGTTGGGAGGACAGCTCGAAAATCGGAGTCGCTCCATCGGGCATGTCGACGAAACGCACCGCGCCGCCGGTCGAGCGTTCGTGGAATACTCCCTCGCGATCATAGATGTGGTGCAGGTTTTGGATGGCCACGGGGTTGGTGGGGGAGCGCTGAAGCACCCACTTCAAGTGCTCCACGGCCGCATCGAGCGCCCCGTTCTCGTATTGGGCGATCGCCAGGTTGTTGTGGGCGTTGATGAGGTCCTCCTCCAGGGAGGAGCCCGCCAGGATGCGATCGAGGAAGCGCGTGGCCTCGATGTAGTTGCGCGCCAGGAGGGCCAACTCGCCCAGCGCCATCAGCGCCGTCACGTTGTTCGGGGAATAGGAAAGCGCCTGTTGGAAGACTTCGCGCGCCGGACCGAGCCGACCGCGGTCGCGATGGATGCGCGCCAGATAGAGCGCCGCGTCGCAAAGGAACTCCTCCGTCGATTCGAAGAAAAGTCCCAGATAGAAGCGCCCCGGCGCCACATCGACCGATGAGCCCAGCACCTGCTGCAGGAGTGCCGCCGAGTGGTCGTGCTCGCCATTATTCAGCGCCAGCAGCGCCTGATTGTAGAGCACCTCCGGCGGCACGGGACCGATCTTCTCCGCATCCCGGTAGAGCGCCAGCGCGCGGATCGGATCGTTGTCGTGCAGCGCGGCATGGCCGGCAGCGACCAGGAGCCGCACGGTACGGGGCTGCGACGCCAGCAGGCTCTGGAGACGCCGACTCGCCATGGTGAAATTGCCATCGCTGAACGACCGAACTGCCTCCTGAAACCCGTGGCTCCCCCCATCGTTGCGGCCAACGCGGCGCCCCGCCTCACTCTCAGGAAATCGCAGATTTCGACTGTCCAAACCACACCGCCTCAATCGAATATTCGGCGGAGATGATGACCGGCGGATATTGCATTTTGCAAGCAGGGAGTAAAGCCGCGGCCAACCGAAAGCTCGAAATGGGCGCACCGAGTCGGTCAGCGGAATCCCTGGCCACAATGATCGTTGAATTACCGCTGTTCGGTGCTGATTTCCGTTGACCAGTGAGGCGCCGCTTCCTCATACATCCCCGCAAGAAATCAGAGGTAATCCCTGTCGCCATGTACAACCGCAGCAACCTCCTCCTCGTAGTAGTAGTCACCCCGGGTTAACCCGGCGTGGGGAGTTGTTGCCTTCGTCCAGGTTAGCCCGCCGCCGAGGATTCGGCGGTTTTTTTGTTGTCAGCGGGCGGCGCAAACACGGCACCTCGGATTTCTTCACTCACAGTCACAAAAGCGGATCACGCACCTCTCAGACCCAGGAGTCACAGCACCATGAGCACCACAGAGAAGCAGAAGGCAATCGGTCAGAAGCCCCATCCCATGACTGGTCAGGTCATGAGCGGCGCGGAAATGGTCATCCAGGTCATCGCCGACATGGGTGTCGACACGATCTTCGGCTACAGCGGCGGCGCGATCCTTCCCACCTATGACGCCATCTTCAAGCACAACGCCAAGACCGAGCGGGTCGGCACGGAAATCCGCCTGATCGTCCCCGCCAACGAGCAGGGCGCGGGCTTCATGGCCGCTGGCTATGGCCGCGCCACGGGCAAGCCCGGCGTGTGCCTCGTGACCTCCGGTCCCGGCGCCACCAACACCGTCACGCCGGTCCGCGACTGCATGGCTGATTCGGTCCCCGCCATCTTCATCTGCGGTCAGGTGCCGCGCCACGCGATGGGAACGGACGCCTTCCAGGAAGCGCCGATCCTCAACATCATGAGCGCCTGCGCCAAGCACACCTTCCTTGTCACCGATCCGGAGAAGCTGGAAGAGACGATCCGCGCCGCTTTCGAAATCGCCGTCAGCGGCCGTCCCGGCCCCGTCGTGATCGACCTCCCCAAGGACGTCCAGACCTGGTCCGGCAAGTTCAAGGGTGACGGCGTCCTGAAGTTCCGTGGCTATGAGTTGCGCCTGGCCGAAGCCACCAGCAACGAGCTGACCGAAGCCGAGGCGGCGGCGTTCTTCCGCATGCTGGGCCAGAGCAAGCGCCCCCTCCTTTACGTGGGCGGTGGCGTTATCCACGACAACGCCTCGCGCCAGCTCACCGAGTTTGCCAACCGCTTCGGCATCCCCGTGGTCACGACGCTGCATGGTATCGGGGCCTTCGACACCACGTCTCCGCTGTGCCTCCACATGCTGGGCATGCACGGCACCGCCTTCGCCAACTACGCGGTGGAGGACTGCGACTTCCTGATCGCCGTCGGCGCGCGCTTTGACGACCGCGTGGCAGGCAAGGTCCAGGCCTTTGCCCCCAACGCCAAGAACATCGCCCACATCGACGTCGACGCGGCGGAAATCGGCAAGGTCAAGCAGATCACCTGGTCGCACATCGGCACGGCAGGCAAGGCCCTTGAGGCGCTCCTCGCCTTTGGCAAGGACGTGAAGACCGACTATGCCGATTGGCAGAAGCATGTCGACGGCCTGCGCAACAGCTATCCGATGGATTACGACAAGAACAGCACCTACATCCAGCCATACCGCGTGGTGGAATTGATCTCCGACATCACCAACGGCGACGCCATCGTCTCGACCGGCGTGGGTCAGCACCAGATGTGGGCAGCCCAGTATTTCAAGTACCGTCACCCCCGCACCTGGCTCACCTCGGGCTCCATGGGAACGATGGGTTTTGGCCTTCCCGCAGCCATCGGCGCCCAGATCGCCTGCCCGGACAAGCTGGTCATCGACATCGACGGCGACGGCTCCATCCGCATGAACCTCGGCGAAATGGAGACCTGCACCACGTACAACATCCCGGTCAAGATCCTCCTCCTCAACAACCTGGGCGACGGCATGGTGCGTCAGTGGCAGAAGACATACTACGAGTTCCGCTTCTCGGGCACCGACAAGTCGCTGCACCTCAAGGACTTCATCAAGGCCGCCGAGGCTGACGGCTTCAAGTACGCCCGCCGCGTCTCCAAGAACGAGGAATTGGAAGCTGCCCTCCGCGACTTCCTCTCGTTCGAAGGTCCCGCCTTCCTCGAAGTCATGATCGATCCGGACGCGGGCGTGTTCCCGATGGTCGGACCGGGCATGGGCTACAAGGAAATGATCACCGGCCCGTTCATCAAGTCCCGCAATGCAGGCGAAACCGCACCGCCCGCATCCAACGGACCCGTCACACCGACGTTGTTCTGACATTTCCTGTCTCCATTGTTGACTTCGGATCAACCCCGCACTTACGGTGCGGGGTTGATTGCATTGTACGACACCCACTTACCACGAAACCAGGAAGGAGCGGAACAGATGTCCGAGACGACCCACGGCGTCGAACGGCACGATCCTGCAAACCGACGATTCCCAAGATACACGTGTAACCTGCCCGCAATCCTGGACATCATGGTCCCGGAGCAGACCTTCTCCCCAAAGAATGTTCCGGCCGCATGCCTAGACCTGAGCCGGACCGGTTGCCGGTTGACATGTCGGAAGATAGACAGTGATTATTATCGAATGCTTATGCAGGAACTCCGGTACGTGAAGCTGGAGATTGACCTGCTGGATGGCAGACTTTTGCGGTTGCGAGGAAAGCTGGTTTGGGTGGACTACGCCAGAGAGGAATCATCTCTGGGAATCATGTTCGTCTCACTCGATGAGGAGCAATTGGAGGTCCTGGATGAACTACTTGTCGCGATGGAAGCCGCAGGGTTACTCTACCAGAGTACCAACGGGCGACCGGTCAGCAAGATGCCAATGGATCTAGATTTGGAGCTGGACTAAATGTCCGCAGACAGACTGATGTTGGTAGTTGAGGACGACAGGCTCGTCCAAGATGTGGTAGTGGGGGCGCTCACAGCGCTCGGCTTCTCCGCCATGCGGGCGTCCTCCTTGAACGAGGCGCGGGTTATCCTGCGTAGTATCGAGCAGGCCCCCCAAGTCGCCCTGGTGGATATCCATCTGGGAGGTGACAGCGGTTTTCAACTGCTGGACGAGTTCCGTATTCTCTCGCCCGACACCGAGTTTGTCATCATGACCGGCGACCTTTCGCCGCTCCTTCCCGTGGAAGCAATGCGGCGCGGAGCAGCCGGGTACCTGCTGAAGCCGATCACGATCGAGACCCTTCGGCACGAGATCGCCCGCGTCCTGACCATGCGGCAGGCTCTCCTATCCGATCGCGACTCACACTCTCAGGTGCAGGCTGATCTGGAACTCCGCACGAGGCAGCTTCTTGTGGAGTCCGGGACGCGGCACACATTCGAACGCAACCTCATCCACTGTCTGTGCCGGCTGGCAGAATACCGCGACAACGAAACGGGAGCCCACCTTCATCGCATGGCGGAGTACTGTCGGCTTCTGGCGATGGGACTCCGAGGGAACAAGAACTATCGGGAGGTGCTGAACCCTCGCTACGTCGGCCGTCTCCACACCGCAGCACCCCTCCACGACATCGGCAAGGCGGCCATCCCCGACGCAGTCCTGAACAAGCCTGGCAAGCTGACGGATGAGGAAATGACGGTCATGAAGACCCACACCGTCGTGGGGAGCGAAATCCTGCGCGAAGCCCTGGCGGGTGTGGAGGAAGAGAACGCGGCGCTCATCCACATGGGTATGGAGATTTGCGCAACCCATCATGAGAAGTGGGATGGCTCGGGTTACCCGAAAGGGTTGGCCGAGGCTCAGATTCCACTGTCGGGTCGCATCGCAGCCCTGGCGGACTTTTATGATGCCCTGAGCATGCCGAGGGTTTACCGCCCGCGTGCCACACCGCACGCCGAGTTGCGCACGATGATTCTGGGGCTTTCAGGCCGCCACTTCGATCCCGAGGTCGTGGAGTCCTTTCTCGCGGTCGAGGATGAATTCCTTTCCACGCGTTCGAAGGCATCCAGCGACCTCGTTGATCTGTCCGGGACGGGCGACCTCTCGGCGACCTAAACTGCCGAGGTCGCCAGCAGTTCCCGCAGTTCCTTCACGGCTGACCTGAATCCGTCCACCGCCTTCGTCAGGACCACCGGATCCGCCAAATCCACCCCCGCATCGCGGACCGTATCGAGCGGGTCCTTGCTGCTTCCCGATTTCAAGAAGCCGAGGTAGCGGTCGCGTCCCTCGGTACCTGACTGCACTTGGCGTGCAAAGAGCTGGGCGGCCGCGAAACCCGTGGCGTACTTGTAGACGTAGAAGTTGTAGTAGAAGTGCGGGATGCGCATCCACTCGATGGCGATGCGGTCGTCCGCCTTCACCTTCGGCCCGTGGTAGCGGGCGTTCAGGTCGTAGTAATACTTGCTGACCGCGTCCGCCGTGATGGCCTCGCCCCGTTCCAGCATCCGGTGAATCTCCAGTTCGAACTCCGCGAACATGGTCTGACGGAACATGGTACCGCGGAACGAATCGCACAGGTGGTTCAGCAGATAGGCCCGTAGCTTCGGGCTTTCCTGCGTCCGCATCAGGTGATCGTGAAGCAGCGCTTCGTTGGTGGTGCTGGCGATTTCCGCCAAAAAGATCGGGTAATCGCCGTAGCGGAACGGCTGGTTGTGCTGGCTCAGCCACGAGTGCATGGAATGGCCCAGCTCATGGGCCACCGTGAAGACGTCATTCAGCGTGCCGTGGTAATTGAGCAGCATGAACGGCTTCTCGCCATAGTGCCCCGTCGAGTAGGCGCCGCTGCGCTTCCCCTTGTTCTCATAGATGTCGTACCAGCGCTCCGTGAAGGACGACTCGACGATGCGCTGATAGTCGGGACCGAGGGGGCGCGTCGATGCCTCGACCCACTCGCGGCACTGCTTCCAGTCGACGGTGAGCGAAACCTCCGGCACGATCGACGTGTGCAGGTCCCACACGTTCAGGTCGTCGCCCACGCCAAGGTACTCGGCGCGCAGGGCGAGATACTCGTGGAAAACTGGGAGGGCCTGGTTCACCGCGGAGATCAGCGACATATAAACAGACGGGTCGATATTGTCGCGGAAGAGCGAGGCTTCGAGGGCGCCGGGGAACTTGCGCACGCGCGCGTTCAAGACGTGTGACTTCGTCGATCCGGCCAGCAGGGTCGCCAGCGTGTTCTGATGGTCGCCGTAACCCGCGTAGATGGCCCCGAATGCGCTGCGGCGCAGGTCGCGATCCTTGCTCAGGAGCAGCGAGTAGAACGTGCCGTTGCTGACTTGGTGGGAGGCACCGGCTGCGTCGGTCGCGTCGGTGAACTTCATGTCGGCGTTGGTGAGCTTGCCGAAGGCCTCGTGCGGCGTGCTGAAGAGATCGCTCGCCATGCCGAGCAGGGTCTCTTCCTGCTCCGACAGGGTGTGGGGTTTCTCGCGAAGAAGCAGCTGGAGCGAGCGCCGGTATTCCGCCAGCTCCGGTGCGTCCATCCAGGATCGGATCGTCTCCTCGGGGAGCGCCAGGATCTGCGGGTTGATGAAGGCGACCTCGCCGCCGATGCGCGCGTACTGGGCGCGGATACGCGCCATGCGGGCCTGGTTCTCGCCGACGGAAAGGTCCACATCCTCGCGCATGTGGGCGTAGAGGTAGAGTTTTCCAACGATCTTTCCCAGTTCATCCTCGGCGCGATAGACGGCTGCGACGGCGGCGGGGGAGTCCAGCTTTCCCTTCAGCGCAGTGATGGGCGCCAGCAGGTCGGGAATGCGCACGAAGTCGGCCTCCCAAGCCTCGACGTTCGGGTAGACAGAATCTACGTCCCATTGATCGGCGGGGTCGAACTCGGATCGGTGCTTCACTTGACTCATGGCTGGCTCCCGGGTTGTGTGGCTCGATGGCGCGTCATTCAGACTCTGGCCAAAGCCGGAGGCAATAGGAAGGCCAAGCTCCTCCGCTGGCTTCGATTGACTTCCTCATATTCTGGACCCACAAATCCAGAAAGAGGGAAGGAGCAGTTCCGCATGATTACAACGACTGGTGAGTACGCGCTTCGGGCGGCGGTCTATCTGGCGCAGCACTTGGGCCAGCCCCGGACCACGGTGCAGATTGCCGAGGGGACGCTCGTCCCGCAGGGCTATCTGTCCAAGATCATGCAGCAGCTGGTGAAGGCGGAACTGGCACACTCGCAGCGTGGGCTGCACGGTGGCTTTGTGCTGGCGCGCGATCCCTCCAGGGTTTCGGTGCTGGAGATCCTCGCCGCCGTGGATTCTGCTCCACAGCGAATCAGGAAGTGCCCGCTTGGCCTCCCCGGCCATGTGAAGCTCTGCCCCGTGCATCGCTTGGTCGACGACTCCGTGGCGCAGGTCGAACGCGCCTTTGCGGCCGCGGACCTGCATTCGCTCAGTCAGAGCGCCCGCGGAATAAAGCCGCTCTGTGACGTCAACAAAGAGGGCACACCGCGTCACAATGAAAACCCCACCACGGAGACACGGAGGCACGGAGAAAAGCGCGGAATGGGCTGATATTGGGGCCGCATCAAGGGTGTCGGACCTTGCCGTTGGGTAGTTGAACAACCCGGGTGGATCATGCGACACTGGAGGCCCCGAGGAGCTTCGGAGAAATCTTCAACTTGTCCGATCTTCGTTCTTTTCTCCGTGGTCAGCTTCTTGGACGCAGTCACGCGCTTTGCCGAGTTGCTCCCCAACGAAGACTGAGGCCGTCGTCTACCGCTGCCTGAAGCGATCCGGTGGGGGAGGGAGCTGCGTGGGGATGTCGAGTCCTGCTTCTTCAAGAAGCTCACGCACCTCAACACAGGGAAGCCCCATCACGTTGTAGTAGTCGCCCTGAATGCCTGCGACGAATGCCCCGCCCAGCCCTTGGATGCCATAGGCGCCCGCCTTGTCCATCGGCTCGCCCGAGTCGACGTAGGCGGCGATCTGTTCCGCCTGCATCGGGTGGAAGGTCACGCGGGTACTGGCGGCGCGGAGGAATGTGGTTGGGCGACCGGCCTGTGCCAGGGCCACCGCTGTGATGACCTCGTGCGTGTCACCGGCAAGCTCGGAGAGCATCCGCACTGCGTCCTCGCGGTCATCGGGCTTGCCGTACAGGACCATGTTCTTCGTCACGACCGTATCCGCGGCGAGAACCCAGCGATCCTCTTCGACCTGCGCGGCTACAGCGCGCGCTTTCGCATACGCCAACCGCAGAGCAAGCGTTCGGGGGTGGTCTGCCGTGACGGCCTTTTCATCCACGTTGCCGGGAATCACCTCGAATCGGATCCCCATCAGGTCGAGAATCTCGCGGCGCCGTGGTGAAGCGCTCGCGAGAATGAGCGGTGACGTCATTGCTTGGCGGCTTCCTGTGCTCGTATGCGGGCCTTTTCCTGACCTCGTGCCGCATCAATCAGCTGCTTGAGGTCGACCTCAAACTCGACCACAAATTCCTCGTCAGTGGAGCCGGCAGACACGGGACGCGCCTCGCCCACAACGGTCTTCTTTTTCGAGAGTGTTTCAAGGAGCATGCGGCGATTCACGGGCTCCTCGCGCACCCAATCCTGCACGGTTCGCTTGTCGTCTATGCGCGTTGCCAGCACGGCGCGGAGCAGCTTGTCCTCGGCCTCCGTATTGGCCTTTCGTGCTGCGATGCCACGAGGCCCGATTGCCTCGGAGAGCTTGTCGCCCTTCCGAAAGCCACCGCCAGACTTCAGCAACTCGGCGGCGAGGGCGGACAGTGGCAACGCCAACTCCACCTGCCCGCGTCCTTCCTCGGGGACGAGGCGAACCACCTCCTCGGCCGCGAGCAGTTGCTCCTCGACCTTGACCGCGAATTGCGGCTGGCGGGTTGCGAAGTCGCCCACATTGCTTTCCACCGCTTCGCCGGGCGGAGGCTCCGATGCGGGAAGCCGGGAGAGCTGCCGCGCCAACTCGGTGAGCGCGACCTGACGTGCCTCGACGCGCGCTTCGCCGGCGCTGATGGGGGCGGTGAGACCTTCCTTGGCCGCGAGTTCGAACGGTGCGGATGCGCGCAGGGTCTGACCCGCCCACGGAACTTCGCGAGCCTGGGGGCTCAGTGCGGCGACGCTGGCGGAGATTGGTGCGCGGGCCTCAGCCTTGACAACTGTGTCGGCCTTCTTGCCGCCGCAGCCGACCGCTGCAACGAGTACCAATCCAATGATGGCACCGAGCGCGAGCCGCATGATTCAGCGCTTGCCCTGGCGCGGATCTTCGCGCGGGTGTTCCTTGCGCACGCGATCCAGCACGCCGTTCACCAGGCGCGGTGCATCGGCGTCGCTGAACTCTTTGGAAAGTTCGATGTACTCGTTGATCGTCGTCACCTGGGGGATGTCTTCCATGTACATCAGCTCGGTGATGCCAAGGCGCAGAATTGCACCGTCCTCGGCCGTGAGGCGGCGGAGGGACCACCCTTCGAGCGCGCGCGCCAGCGCCGTCTCAATGCTCTCACGGTGCTTATCAAAGGTGGCGATCAGGCGGATGCAGAGCCCGTTTTCCGTGTAGATCTGGTCGGCGTTCTTCAGCGCCGCGAGCGCGACCTCCAGCTCCTTGACAGCGGAGGCGCGGGAGCGGGCGAGGTGGGTGCGCAACGAAATGGGCGAGCTGTCGTCCAGCTTCACCTTTTTGCGCATCTCAGGCGGTTTGACCAGTTCCACCATCGTCGCGTTGAGGCTTTCGATGGTGCCGATCGCCTGCTGGGCGGCACGGGAGGTCTCGCGAAGACCCGTCAAGGCGCCCTGGAACGCCTCAAGCGTGCGGTTCATGGCAACGCCTGACGCAACACGACCGAGATCGGTCTCCGTGAACGACTGGCTGTAAAGAATCTGGATGGCTGCCTCGCGATGCTCGCGGCGGGTGGGCTTCTGGGTGGGTGTCAAAGAACCGTGTCCTTGGGGGTGATCGAAGAGCGCCGCCAACCGGCGGCGGAACGGCGGAGAAGGTGCGGCAACACGCCGGGCGAAGGCAACGGCAAGTTGTGCGGTTGTGGCTATCGTTCGCGAAGGAAGCGCGCCACGAAGAATCCGTCTGTCCCGTGGACGGACGGGAGCAGCGTGATCGTGTGGGCGTTCTCGGCAAGCTCCAGCGCGATGGACGAGTGGGCGAGGACCGGCGCGATGGGCGAGGGGACGAAGCCCTCGGGAAGGTTGGCCTCCAGCATGGCGACCGTTTCTTCCGGCTCGAAGCTGCAGGTCGTGTAGACGAGCACTCCTCCGGTGCGCACCAGCGGCGCGTAGCTGCGCAGGCACTCTGCCTGGCGCTCGACCATGTCGGCCATGCGGGGGGCGATCTCTCCGCGCCACGCGATATCCGGGTTGCGGCGGAGCGTCCCCAGTCCCATGCACGGCGCGTCGATCAGGACCGCGTCGTAGGCATTGAAGGGAATACTGCCGGGCTGGGTCACACGGATGTTACCGGCCTGGGCCTTGCGGGCGCGCAGTCGGAGATCCTCTAGCTTCCTCTCGTCGCGGTCGTGGGCGTGGATCTCGCCGCGACCCTTCATGAGGGCGGCCAGGTGCAGCGTCTTTCCGCCCGCACCGGCGCAGGCATCGAGCACCTTCCAGTTCGGGCGTGGATCGAGCACATGGGAGACCAACTGGCTACCCTCGTCCTGAATCTCGACGAGTCCTTCCCGATAGAGGTCAAGTCCGTGGACCCGCGGGCGCCCCTTGAGGCGAATGCAAGTGGGGGAGAGCGCCCCTGCTTCCCCTTCCAATCCGAGCGACGCCAGCTTGGCGAGGGCATCCTCCCGCGAGGTGCGTAGCGTGTTGACGCGCAGGTCGAGCGGCGGGTCCTGGCGCATGGCGGCGGCGAGGGCGCGGGCTTCCTCGCGACCGAAGCGCGTGACCCAGCGGCCGAGCAGGTCGGCGGGGAGCGAGCACTCGGCGGAGAACCGATCCTCCTCGGGGGCGGCAGAAAGAGCGCCATCGCTCTCGAAGCGCGATTGGAAGTCGCGCAGCTTCACCAGTGGATCGCCAGCGGTGGGGAAAGGCCGAATCTTCGGAGAGGGCACCCACTTGCCGTGGGCCTCCAGTGCCTTCGTCACGGACTCGCGCGCCTGGAGGGGAGAGTGGCCTTCCTCCTCACGCAGGTGTCTATACAGCGCAAAGGCCGATTCTTCCAGCCCCGCGAAGGAGGTCTCGTGCCAGGCATCGGAGATGAGAGGGGCTCGCTCGCCCGCCCAGCGATAGAGCTGGAGCGTGCGGATGCGATGGCGCATCATAGGCGACAGGTGACGCAGCAGCCACGCGATCTCGTCCTGTCGCAGCGCCGGGCGCAGGCGGAGGAAATGGGCGAGTTCGGAGTCGGCGGGTGACTTGCTGGCCACGAGCCGCGCGTATAGATCGAGCAAGTGGAACCAGGGGTCCGTGGGGGCCTTCGGAGCGGGGCGGCCAAAGCGGCGCCCGGGGCGATTGGGATAGGTCACGAGCGGTTCGCCGCCAGCACGGTCTGCTCTTCCGCGTGG
>WGMQ01000035.1 GCA_016125005.1 bacterium
CAGGGATGATCAGCACAAAGAAGATCCATTGCGCGATCGCGTTGGGGAAAACATGAGCGCAGGCCAACGGCACGCCGACGCCGATGGCCGCGGCACAGAGCCAGAAGTTGGGCGACTGGAGCGCCTCGTCAGCGGAGGAGCGCTGGATTGCGAAGCGCGCCGCTGTCTCACGCAAGGCCACAACCATCGCCCCGGCAAAGATGGGCCAGAGCGGGTAGTAGATCTTGAAGGGCGTGTTGTAGCGCTCGTAATTCCCCGAATAGTCGTCGTCGAAATGCAGCGCCTCCACGAACCAGCACCAGAGGAAGGCGCCCGCCAGAAGCACCCACGCTGGACCCTCTGCGCGACGACGGTTGCCGACGGCCAGCCACAGCGCCACGGGGACGAGTGCCAGACAAAGCGCGCCCGTCCAATACTGCAGGTAGATGCGGGCAAACGCGGCGATCGCCAAAGGAATGGCCAGCAGGCAGAGTCCCTTCGCCGGCTCGCTGTCGCGGAGCATCGTCAGCACACGCCACACGGCGAACACGAGGACCGGGATCAGGAAGATTCCCCAATGGAGGAAGAAATCGCCCAGCTCGGTCCGCAGTCCCCACGGGAATGGATTCACGGGTGAGGCACGCCAGAACATCGTCCAGAAAATGTCAGGCCGCTCGACAAGTTCGAAGCCGATTGTCGGCGGGGTAGCGGTGTTCAGCAGTCGGACCGACGGGAAAAGCGGCGTTTGGAAGAAAGCCTTGAACGGAGCCGCGAGCAGCAGCGCCGTGAGCCCAACCACCATATAGACAAAGCCGCAGCCGTACCACCAATTGGCCCAGTCACTTCGCTCGTCACGGAGCGTCCACAGCGCTGCCAGCGCCACCGCGATCAGGAAGACCAGCCCATCGCGAAGCCCTGTATAGACAGGGCTCACCGGCGTCTCGCCTCCGATACCGGGTGCGATGATCGCTCCAGCAATCACCAACGCCAGCGCCAGCGAACAAAGCACACCTACGATCAGCAGCGGTGACCTGGATGGCATCAGGTACAGCGCGACGGGAATGCCAATACCAACGAGCGCCCAAGCCAGCAGGAATGCCTTGAATTCCTGAAAGAGCGGAACCGTCACGGGCGATGCGTTCACGAGCAGGCAAAGCACCAACGGAATCAGGAGCGCGAAGCCAGCAAGGCCAACCCACCGCCATTCTGGCAATGGACGAACGCCGCGGCGCGAGACACACACAACCAGCGCATAAATTGGGGCCAGCACCACCGCGTCCCAGATGTTGACCGAGAACACGTAGCCGATGAGTAGCGCCATCATGACTAGTCCCGGCAATGCGCGCCCCAGCCACACTGCCTCGTCCGCGCAGCGGCGACTCGTGCGGCGCAGCACCGACACGCAGGCCGCCAGCGCGGCCAGCGTCCATGCGAGCGCCATGTGGTGCGGGTGATGATCGCCAAGGAGCGCGCTGAAGTAGGGAAACTCGGTGATCGTTCCTTCCTCGGCCACACCGGGCGGGGTCCCTTTGATGGCGCGGCTCGGCGCCCAGAAGTCGATCTGCGACACATTCTCCCACGAATAGCGGAAGGCCGCCGAATCGAAGTCGCTCGGCACGTCTGGCGGGAAGGAACCAACCACTGCGCGGATAAGGCTGTCCACATCGACCGCCGCCGGAGCATCGCCGAGCGCGTCGCGCAGCGTCTCTTCTGCATTCCCCTGGTCGGGAACCGCGCCGGAGTTCTCCTCCATCAGGGCGAGCCATTCGCGGACGATGGCCGCCTGCTCGCGGGGGCGCTTGGCGGCGGTGCTCCACGTCGAGCGAAGGTCGTCGACGGGTAGATGTGTCAGTTCGGAAAGGCCCTTCGCCCGCGTCTCATCGGCCAGGAGTATGTCTATACCATCAAAGGCTGCCGATGCGACTTGCTGCTCAAGAAGTTCGTCCGCTTTGTTTCCGAGGGCCTCCAGCGCCGGGACTTCGTTGTCGCTGACGGGGATCGCCTCGAATCGCTTCAGGGCCGCATCGAACTCACCCGCCGTGATCTCACGTGCGAGTTCCTCTTCGATCTCGACCGAGTTGACACTGAGTAGATTTCTATACAGCGGTGTGTTTGTCGACGGCACAAGTATCGAAAGGAGCGCATTCTCCCGCGCGCGCCGGTCGAGGGACTGGTCCGCCATCACGGCCCCTGCCGATTCCAGCATCTTGCGATGCGTCGCCGACAGGTCACCGCGTTGCTGGCGCTGGCGGGCGATCTCTCCGACGAGCGCCGAAAGGCGGTCAGGTTCCGGCACCGCCGCAACCGAAGCGCGAAGCGCCATCACGGTCTCCGCCGGGACCCCGTGCGTCAGCTTCCATTCCTCCTGCTCACTGGTAATGCGCCGCGTGATCCGCTGTTGGGCGCCGTAGTCAGAATCGCGCGTCAACAACTGACGCCACGGATCGAGATTGCCGAAAAGGGCGATGGCGGCAGCGCCAAAGAGAGCCCAGCCCATCCCGTGGTGCCAGGCAAGATGACGTCCGATGCGGCTGCGCACAGACGCGAGTCGCACCAGCGAATAGACAAAGCCAAAACCCATCGAGAGCGTCAGCGCAAAGATTGTCGCTAGCCCGAGGTTAAACGCGATGTACTGGGGCGTGCCGATGGCCTTGGCGATGGTCGCCGTCAGCAGGTGCCCGCCGTAGTAGTAGTTCGTCCACGCGCCACTAAACCAAAGATCCCGCGGCGGGAGCGTTGTGCTGCGGAAGATCGCCGAAAGATGCTGATAGTTACCCCACTTCTCCGCCAGAAAGAGGCCGCGGTCGTAGGTCGCGTAGGGGATGTAGCTGCGCACGTTCGCGAAGAAGGCAAAGCCCACGAGGAAGAGCAGATGCGAGACCAGCAGCGGGGCAGCGTTGAGGCGCACTTCGCGGAACAGGCCCGGTCGATCCCCCTGCCAAGCCAGCGCCGACAACAGGCCCGTCGCCACCAATCCAAAAAGCGCCGAGGCAAAGCCGTGCGGGAGCCAAGCGAATCCAATCAGGAAGAGGAGCGCCGCGGGAACCCACGACAGCCAGCCGGAAGCGCGGCCGCGTCCCTGCAGGATCAGCGTCGCAACGGTCGCGACCGCTCCGCCCGCGATCCAGATGACCCGCACCTTCCCCGCCGGGCCCTGGGCGCCGAACCACTCGATGCTTACCAGCCACGAGAACAGATTCATCGCCAGCAGGCCGATGCCGATGGAAAGGCTTGCGCCACGATCCGCCAGCCCGCGGTAGACCCGCAGGCACAGTGGAAGCGCCACCACGGACGCCACGACACAAAACAGGTACCACGGGAGCCAAATGGAGGCGAAGGAGAGCCACCAGCCCGGGTCGGTCAACTGATGCACGCAACCACCTCGGCAGACAGGAATCGAGCACGAAATGGGGTTCTCGGAAGGACGGAAGGGTCAACCCGATTCGGGATACCGAAGGGATGCTGCATTTCGAGCCTGCCGGTCTCCGAGGCGGCAAGGTTCGAGCCGGCATGCCGTTGGGGGGTCTTGGGTCGGGTTCGCAATCACCAAGCGTCCCCCGCCCGCCATCTTCACGTTGCGATCCTGTCGCCGGTGGGATTCTTCTGGTCGCCAGTGAACATGGACGAGGATGAGGCGGGATGAGCGACTTGTTTGGGGAGGACCCGAGGACCGGGGAAGGGCTGGAGGATTCGGCGGAGACGTCTCGGCGCGCGCGGCGGTCTGGCGTGATGAGTCTCGCCGACATCCCCCGTAATGCGAACGCCGCGGCGGAGTGGGAAACACGCCCGCTGGCCGAGCGCATGAGGCCCCAGGAATTTGACGACTACCTCGGTCAGGAGGAACTGCTCGGGCCGACGGCGCCGCTGCGGCGCCTGATCGAGACTGACCGGCTGCCGAGCATGATGCTCTGGGGGCCGCCCGGTTGCGGCAAGACGACGTTGGCGCGCCTCATCGCCCAGCGGGTTCGGGCCGATTTCGTGACGCTCAGCGCCGTGACTGCCACGATCAAGGACGTGCGGAGTGTCGTCGATCAGGCGAAGGTGAACCGCAAGTTCCAACGCCGCACGATCCTGTTCCTCGACGAGATCCATCGCTTCAACAAGGCCCAGCAGGACGGCTTTCTTCCGTCTGTCGAGGCCGGGACGATCACGCTGATCGGCGCCACGACGGAGAATCCCAGCTTCAGCATCATTTCCCCGCTGCTCTCGCGCTGTCGCGTGTTCGTGCTCAAGCCCATGAGCGAGGAGCATGTGGTGAAGGTGCTGGAACGCGGGTTGGCGCTTCTGAACAGCGAGGCGGGTGAGGGCGAACCGGCGGTGTCGGCTCTGCCGGAGGCGCTGGTGGCCATCGTGCGCCTGTCGGACGGCGATGCCCGCAAGGCACTGGGGCTGCTGGAAGTGGCCGCCTCGGTCAAGCGAGCCAGCGGAGAGACCCAGCCCATCGACCCGGATCTGGTGCGGGCCGTCTCCCAGCGGCAGCTCATGTACGACAAGAGCGGCGAGGAGCACTACAACCTCATCAGCGCGCTGCACAAGACGATCCGCTCATCGGACCCGCATGGCGCCGTGTATTGGATCACGCGCATGTTGGCCGCGGGGGAGGACCCGCTCTTCGTGGCGCGGCGGCTTGTGCGCATGGCCAGTGAGGACGTGGGCCTGGCCGATCCATTTGCGCTGAATCATGCGATGGAGTGCCTGCGCGCCTATCAGGCGCTGGGGTCTCCCGAAGGGGACCTGGCGCTGGTCCAGTGCGCCGCGTATTTGGCGCTGGCGCCCAAGTCCAACGCGATCTATCGCGCGGCGAACGACGCGCGGTCCGTGGTGGAGGAGACCGGTTCGCTTCCCGTGCCCATGCACCTGCGCAATGCCCCGACGAAGCTGATGAAGGATGTGGGCTACGGGGCCGAGTACACCTACGACCACGACGCTCCCGGGCATTTTGCGCCCAAGCAGGGCCTTCCCGATGAGTTGGAGGGACGTCCTTTCTACGAACCGACCGGGCAGGGGAAGGAAAAGGCCTACGGTGAGCGCCTGGCTCCGCTCGACGCCGCCCGCGCCGAAGCGCGCCGGAGACGAAGCGGCGCATGATGTCGCCCCAGTCCCGGGAGGAACAACACCGCGGCGTCATGCTCGCGGAGGCCTTCGCCGAGTATCGCCGCCGCCACCGATTCAACCCTGCCGCATGGGTCGGAAGCGGCGGGATGATCGGGTACATGCTTTCCTATGCTCTCGCGCTGGTGCTGCTCGCGTCCACGATCATGCTGGCGGTCGGCGGCGTCATGGCGCTGGTCGCTGGAGTCACGATCTTCGTTGTCGTCACGAGAAGGCAGTATGGATTGGACGACGAGCCGTGGCACTTCCTGATCGGCCTCGTGATCGTGAGCGGCACCCTGCTGCTGAACAGGCTGCTCGTCGTGATCCTGACCAAGCTGTCGGCGTCGACTCCCCGGAATCAGGCGGGCGTTCCCTTTTGGGTGAAGGAACTCTACGCGCCAAGGAGCCCCTGGATCGAGCAGGCCCGCGAGATCCTGCTGACCGGCCAGACGGGGCTTTCGATCCTGGCGGCGCATGAAGCGGAACGGCGACACTTGGCGGGTAAGCGTGCATTCTTCACCGGAATCACGACGGTCCTCCTAGTCACAATCGTCTCGGCGCTGACGATCCCAAAACTCATCCCCCCCCCGGTGCTTTCGCTCCTCGTGGGGACGATCCTAACGACTGCATCCTCACGCTACTCGGCGAACGATCGGCGCCTGCGATGCATGGATCTACTCTATCGCTGGGACGCCCGGAAAGCGGGGCAACGAATCTACTCGGAGGCGAGCGCCATCGCGGCCTGTCTTGCGGGTCTGTGCATCTGTTCATTTCTGGCTGCGATGGTATGCGCCGTGGCGCAGCATTTACTCCAGAAACGTCTCGGTGAGACCGGGGCTGGCATGGTCCTCTACGGTGCTGCTTCCATCATCGCGATTCTCACGGCGATTGAACTTGAGCGGGAACGAAAGCTCGCTCCCGAGTTGGCGAACCTCGACGCGGCACAGGTCAATCGGGTCTTCGCTCGCTTCGTTGCGGAGGAAGTGCTCGCGGACCCGGACGCGGTGGCGGCGTCTCCGCGGGTGAATCTTCCCGTCCGCACCGAGTGGCAGTACCCGTGGGATCTACTCTTGGATCTGGTTGGTGCGCGGATGATTCGCCGGGGCATGTAAGCGGGTTCTACTGGCCGAGGTTGATGGGCTCCGGCGTCAGGCCAATCTCGCGTTCGTATAGACGGCATAGTTCAGCAATGGCAGCGGTGGAGCCGGGGCGGGCGAGGATGGCGACCGTGCCGCCTCCGCCAGCGCCGGTGAGGCGCGCGCCGTGGATTCCGGCGGCCGGTCCCATCTCCATCGCGAGCGACACGAGTGCGTTCGCCGGGTCGATGCTCAGGCCGAGGATGTCCGCCTGTGCGTGGGAGTGGTAGAGCAACTCGCCAAGGGCTGCCAATTGGTCGTTGTCGCTGTGAGAGCCGGGAGGGAAGGCACGGAGGAATCGCGCTCGGGCGGCCTCGCCAATCACAAACTGCGTCGCAGCCCTGACGGCGTAAGGATGATCGCCTTCAATGGCACCAATGCCACCACTAAGTCCGCCATAAAGCGAAAGGAACATGTCACCGGTCATGCTCTCCGGGACGCGGTGGCGGAACATACCTTCCCAGACCGAGGGAGGGATGTTGAGCGGAGTCCCTTCCCATGTGGGATCATCGATCACCACGACGCCGCGGCGCACGGTGCGAACCGGCAGGCCCGCCAGTTCCGCGATCATGCGATAGCCCATCAGGGCGGCCGTTGCCACACGCTCGCCGTGGATCGAATCGGGAGGCGCCGGGTATCCCGTGTCGATGGCGAACCAACAGGCGCGATGGGGCGATGCGGAGGATGCCGTCTGTGGGTGCTGCACCGCCGAATCCAATGCACGATGGAGCGCCGCCATCAGCGGTTCCTTCCAAAGGATCCCACTGAACATGGGAATGTCGTGCGTGACGACAACGTCGATTCCAGTGGCGAACGGGAAGCATGGATGAGTCCTGATGCCCGTTCTCACCGCCCGGAGCAGCGGTATCTCGTCTGGTGTCAATCGCGCCGGACCCATTGGGTCGAAGGCGATGGGATCCGGCCCCATCATGCCCGTTCCGTCCTGAAGGCGCGACACGCCGCTATCGTTGAACTGGATGCGGATCTCAAGCGTGTGGCGTGTGGGGAGGTGGAAGCCTGGCTCTCCGAGGAGTCGCGCGGGTCCGCCCAGGACATCGAGCCAGCCGTTCCCGCGCTCTGTATAGACAATCCGTGTCGTGTCGAAGAACCCCGTCTCGGGCATCGCTTCAGATGGTGAAGTCATTGGCTTGGGCACCGCGGAGTTGTGTGTCGCGGGCGATGAGTCCGGCGAAGGTCGTCTGGTCGTAGACGGTCGCGAGGGCCTTCTCCGCGTTGAGCCAGAGCTCGTTCATGGCGAGGGCGCCATGCCCGGCGGGGTCCTGTGGATCGGCGGGGCGGAGCGGTCCTTCGACGAAGCGGATGACCTCGCCGACGGTGAGCTGGGCGGGGTTGCGGGCGAGCAGGTAGCCGCCCTCCTTGCCGCGCCGCGACTCGACGAAGCCCCCCTGGCGTAACTCGTTAAGGATCACCTCAAGGAACCGCGTGGGGATCGACTGGGCAGTGGCGATGTCGCCGATGCGGAGCGGTCTTTGGTCCCGCTGGCGCGCCAGTTCGAGGACGGCGCGCAGTGCGTACTGGCATTTCTGCGAGAGGGCCACGAGCTGCTCCGGGAGGGATGAAAGGCGAAGGGCGGATCGTTCCGATCCGCCCTTCAGGCACGTTGCGCGGTGGTGGGCTTAGCCCTTCAGTGTATCGACGCCGAGACGGTGGCAGAAGTCGCCGAACGCCTCGCCGGACTGACGCTCGGCGCGCCAGCGGTCAATGAGCGAGCCGATGATCGCGGGGACTTCCTCAAACACCACACGCTCCTTGAAGAGTTTGTTGGTGCGGGTCCCTTCGTAGTCGCCGCCCGTATAGATGTTGTACTTTCCGGGACCGCAGCCGATGAGGCCCAACTCGGCCATCGGGGCGCGGGAGCAGGAGTTGGGGCAGCCGCTCATGCGGATGGAAATGCGCTCGTTGCCGTAGCCCAGTTCCTCGAGCTTGCCGATGAGGGAGGGGAGGGCGCGTTCCGCTTCCGCCAGCGCGAGTCCGCAAGTGGGAAGCGCCACGCAGGCGATTTCCTGGCGACGGAGCGTGCTGAGGTGTCCGTTCCCCGTCGAAAGGCCCGTATCGGCCAGGATCGCGGAGATTTCCTTCACGTGCTGCGTCGGGATGTTGGCCAGGATGATGTTCTGCTGGGCAGTGAGGCGGACCTGCGGGCGGAACTTCTCCACGATGCGGCGCAGGTTCGTCTTCATCGGCGTGGCCCCGTCGATGATGCGGCCATTCTCGATGAAGATGCCGACATAGTGCAGGCCCGACTGGACCTGCTCGTGCCAGCCGAGGTGGTCGTTGACGCCCCACGAGGCGACCGGAACGGCGGGGGAGACCTTCCCCTTCACGCGACGCACAATCTCCTCGTGGAACCACTCGGGACCGACGTCGTCCAGCAGGTACTTGAGACGCGCATGCTTGCGGTTGGTGCGGTCGCCGTAGTCGCGCTGGATGGTGATAACCGCATCGACGGCGGAGATGATGTCGTCGGGTCCGACGAAGGCCACGGCCTCGCCGGCGCGCGGATAGGTTTCCTTGTTGCTGTGGGAGTGGCCGAGGCCGCCGCCGACCATGATGTTATAGCCGCGGACCTTGCCCTTCTCCAGGATCGCCACCAGCCCCAGGTCCTGCGTGAAGATGTCCACGCAGTTGTCCTCGGGGATCGTCACGCCGATCTTGAACTTACGCGGCATGTAGGTCTTGCCGTATAGATCCTCGCTCTCGTCGCGAAGCTGGAACTTCGGCGCGTCGCTGTTGTCCTTCTCGCCATTGATGAAGATGTCGTAGAAGGCGTTGGTGCGGGGGAGCGTGCGGAAGGAAATCTCGCGGGCGAGTTCGATGAAGACCTCGCGGCCCGGGTGCTCGCGGTCGATGTCGACCACGGGGCAGGCCATGACGTTGCGGACCACGTCGCCGCAGGCGCCGTAGCTGGTCAGGAGCCGCTCGTTCATGTCGCGGCACACGTCCTGGAGCTTGAACTTGCCGACGCCGTGGAACTGCACCGTCTGGCGGGTGGTCAGGCGGATCGATCCGCTCGTGTGCTTGGTGGCGATGTCATCGAGGGTGAGGTACTGCTCCGGGGTGGCCACGCCGCCGGCGATCTTGGCGCGGATCATGAAGGAGAAGTCCTTGTCCAACCCCGCGCGCTTGCGCTCGTTGCGCACGTCGCGATTGTCCTGCTGGTACATCCCGAAGTGCTTCATGAGGTTGTAGGAATCTTCGCTTACCGCCGGAAGATTCGGATCGGTCATCTCCTCAAGCACGTTACCGCGCAACCCATTGCTGTTCAGCTTCAGGTGCTCGACATGGATCTTCTTGTCCAACGGCGCGTCGATGCCGGTGGTGGCTCTGACTTCCTCGGGATTCTTGTACTGCTGGGACATTCTCAATCACTCCTAAGTGGAGAAGGTGGATCGGGCAAACGGCGGTTCGGCAACGATCAGCTTTGGACAGGGGGGATAACCCCGCGCCGTTCCAGTTCTGAAAGGATTTGGCTGACGCATTCAGGGACGGAGTGGCGGGCGGTCTCAACCACGATCTCTGCATCGTGGGGTTCCTCATAGGGGGCGTCGGCACTCACCCCGGTGAAGCCGGTGATTTCCCCGGCAAGGGCGCGGCGATAAAGCCCCTTCGGGTCGCGCGAGGCACAAGTGGCCACATCAGCCTTCACCCATACCTCAATGAAGCGGCCCGGCTCAGGCTGGAGACTCCGCGCCGCAGCGCGATCCTCGCGATAGGGACTGACGAACGCCGTCAGGTTCAGCACCCCGGCGTCGGTGAACAGCTTGGCCACCTCTCCGATGCGGCGGATGTTCTCCTGCCGATCCTCGGGCGAAAAACCCAGGCCGCGATTGAGGCCCATGCGGATGTTGTCGCCATCGAGCACATAGGTCCGGGCACCGCGCTGGTGCAGCGCAAAGGCGACCTCGTTGGCCAGCGTGGACTTGCCGGAGCCGCTCAGGCCGGTGAACCAAAGCGTGGCGCCGCGATGGCCGTTGGCGGCTTCGCGATCTCCGCGGGACACCTTATGCTTGTGCCAAGTCAGGTTTTCGGCAGGCTGGGGATTGGTCACGACTTATTCTCACTATCTCAACCGGATTGGTCGGGATAGTTCCTTAGCCCCTGAGCCCGTGTCAATAGGTGGGACGCGGTCGGTTCATCTTGCTGTTGCGGTGTGGTGAGGCTTCGGTCACGATTCAGCAACTCTATCACGGGTGGATGCCGATGGTTCTGGGACGTGTGGTCGGTACGGTGGTCAGCACCAGCAAGGATGAGAACCTCGATGGGCTCAAGCTGCTCATCGTGCAGCATGTGAAAATGGACCTTACCGAAACCTCGGCTTACACGGTGGCGGCGGATGGCATCGGCGCCGGGTATGGTGAGTATGTCCTGGTGGTGAGCGGCTCCTCCGCCCGCATGGGCACGCGAGTCAAGAATCGGCCACTGGATGCCTCGATCCTGGCGATCGTGGATCAGGTGGAGGTCGGCGGCAAAGTGCGGATGACCCGTGAGGGTGCCTCCGTTGGGTAAGGGGACCGGTTCCGTTCCGCGCGTCCTGGTGCCGATGAGCGAGGGCTTTGAAGAGATCGAGGCCGTCTCGGTGATCGACATCCTACGGCGCGCCAAGATCACCGTGGTCACGGCCGGGGTTCAAGGGCGCCTGCCGACGGGATCGAGGGGCGTCGCGATCGCTTGCGATTCGTTGCTCACGGACGAACTCGAACGATCCTTTGACGCCATCGTGCTTCCCGGTGGGCCCGGGACCGCCAGTCTGGTCGAACACGAAGGCCTTCGTGCGGCCCTTCGTCGCCATGCCGCCGAGGGGGCCTTGGTGGCCGCGATCTGCGCGGCCCCGTGGGTTCTGCATGTGGCCGGGCTTCTGGCTGGACGCAAGGTTGCCTGTTTCCCGAGTGTTGAAGATCGCCTGGACGGAGCGACCATCGTTTACGAGGAAGTTGTCCGCGACGGGCAACTCATCACCAGCCGCGGCGCCGGGACCGCCATCCCCTTCGCGCTGGCTCTGGTTGCCGAATTGGCAGGCGAACAGGTTGCCCGGGAAGTTGGGCAATCCATCATTTTCCGCGCCGGCTGATTTCGTTGTCTCTTCGACTTACCCAGCCCCATTCTATGGGCTCATCTCCCACGTCTTGGCGCAAAGGAGCGCATTTCCATGACACGTCAGGAAATTTTGCAGGCGATTGCCGTTCTCGACAAGCAGATCAACGAGGTCGCCGGGTCGGGTCGCGTCGCCAGTATCTCGAACCGTCGCTTCCCGGCGGGTAACTGGATCGCCGGCATCTTCTTCGCGGCTGCATGGATGTTTGGCGGCCAGATCCCACCCCTCGCTGAACTCCATCGCCAGTGGGCTTTTGTCATTCTGGTTGTGGCCGCCCTTATTCTGCTCTCCGCCCTCCTCATGACGATTCGCTGGGTGATGAAGCCGGGACTAGGCGCCAACAAGGGGTTGGCAGATTCGATGGAGAAAGTGCGGGGGCTCCAGCTCCAGCGCCAAGAATTGCAGCGCCGTCTTGCCGAGATCGACAAGAAGATCTAGACTGTGGTTTTCGTGGGTCCCTAAAAAGGCGTTTCGCCCCGGGTGGCGACCGGGGCGAAACTACCGACACTGATTGACCATGGACCCCACGAACACAGCCGACCAGTATTGTCGGTGCTTCTTGCGAAGCGGTGAAAGGAGCGTCAGAGTTGACACTCACTCCTTTTCTACTCTCTGCGAGACCTGTGCCAATGTTATCAATCCCGGGGGAGAGGCTTTTCACGCCATGCACGGTTCAAAGGACTTGCACCACCACAAACTCTCTGTAAATGCTCTTTACCGTGATATGGCCTTGTTGTGCGTAATATTTTACAGTGTTGGGGAATAGTTGGGATGCCTGGCTCGGGAATCACTTTTCGGAATCTCATCCTCGTCGTGATGTCCGGCCCCGAGCAGGGCCAGAGAATCGCGTTAGATCGGCCAATTTTGCTCGGACGCGATCCCCGCTCTCGCGTCCAGTTCGACGACGAACGCATCTCCCGCCACCACGCCTTGATTGACTTGATGGACCAGAAGCCCGTACTTCGGGATCTGGGAAGCAAGAACGGAACATTTGTTAACGGTTCCGAGATCAGAGATTTTCACACGCTTCGACCCAACGATCGGATTCGCATCGGCAAGACCCTGCTGGCCGTCGCATCGCTTTCTTCCATCCCCCGCGAGCCACGGGCGCCGGAGGAGTCAAGCGGCACGGGAATCGATACACTCGACCTGGAATCCGACGAGCCCATCAGCGAGCGCGGGCTCCCCATCACCAGGCGCATGTTGCGAGCCGCCAGCGAAACGGTGGGGCGGCTGGCACCGCTGACCCGGAGCATGTATCCCCTCTATCCGTTGGTCGGTACTATTCGGAAGGACTTCCGCGCCGACGGCGCCGGTGTCTTCCTGATCAACCCTCCGCTCGATTCCGTCTATACCGAAGGCGATTTGGTCCTTGGGGAGGAAGTGCAGGCGAAACTGGTCAGCAGGCTCAACGAGTCCCTTCCCAAGTCCGCGCTCCTGCTGGATTCGACGGGAACCGTGCAGGATGAAGTCGGCACTCTGATTGTCTTCCCACTTCGGGCAGGCGATGACTGTCGTCATCTCTTCATCCTGGTTCGCGACCCCTCGCGACCCTTTCAGGCAGAACAGCGCGCCCTGGCCGAGGCACTGACCGAATGCCTCTGCATGCTTCCCATGAGGGACATCCTCCAGAAGACCTCGCTGCACGCGGGGAACGACTCCCTTGGCCAAATCATCGGGAGCAGCGAGGACATGACCAAGGTCCGGGAACTCATACAAAGCTACGCCCGCGCCAATGCCACCGTCCTCCTGAACGGCGAGTCAGGCACCGGTAAGGAACTCTGCGCCCGGGCCATCCATCAGATATCGGATCGGCGCTTCTCTCCCTACGTGGAGGTCAACAGCGCGTGCATGCTGCCGGAGTTGATGGAAAGCGAGCTCTTCGGCCACGAGCGCGGCGCCTTCACCGGTGCGACCGATCGCACGGCGGGGCGTCTGGAGATCGCCAACGGCGGCACTTTGTTCCTGGACGAGATCGGCGAACTCCCGCTGGATCTCCAGGCCAAGTTGCTGCGCGTGCTGGAGGGCCAGCCCTTCTACCGGGTCGGTGGGCGCGAACTCATCACGGTGGACGTGCGATTCATTTGTGCCACCAACCGAAACCTCGAGGAAATGGTCGATGCCGGTACCTTCCGTCGCGACCTGTTCCATCGCATCAATATCCTCCGGCTTGATATCCCGCCATTGCGCGAGCACCTGGAGGATATTCCCGAACTGGTCCAGTATCTGGTGGCACGCATCCAGGAGGAAGTCGGCGCCGAGCACAACTTCGTGCTGGCACCGAAGGCATATCGCAGGCTGTTGGGCCACCACTGGCCGGGGAATGTTCGCGAGCTGCGTAACGTCCTCCAGCGGATGATGCTCCTCTCCCCGGTCCCTGTGATCGATGAGCGCATGGTCCCGCCCGAGATCGGCCGCAAGAACGAAAGCACGACCATGAAGCTTCCTCGCTTGCAGGTCCTCACCGAGATGATGGAGCGCGAGGAGATTTCCAAGGCTCTGCTGGAAACGGAAGGGCAGAAGTCGAGAGCTGCAAAGCTCCTTGGGATCTCCCGTCCCACGCTCGACAAGAAGATCAAGTTCTACGGTCTCGGTGCTCTGGTGCTCCGCGGTAAGGAAACGCTCCCGGGCGATATTTCCGAGGACAACTCCGACGAGGCCGAAGAGCCCGACGACGATCCGATCAGCTGATTTTTTTTCTGCCTTCGTAGATCGCCCCGTTTTCCACAGGCTTCGCACAGTTCCGGGCGGATTTCTCTGGATCATTGGCGATGAAGGATTTGGGCTGACTCATTTCCCCAAACATCTCACCGGCAATCCACAGACTAGTCCCCAGTTATCCACAGCTTCTTCTCAAATCGTCATTTGGATTGATTCTGTGCGCTGCCGAACCATACCATCCGCGCTGTCATTTCGTGCGGCTGCGGCCGTCTGAAAGGTTGGCCATGTTCCTCAAGCGCCTTGAGCTTCACGGGTTCAAATCGTTCGCCCACAAGACCGCCATCGACTTCATGCCGGGCGTCACCATCGTGGTGGGCCCGAACGGCTGCGGGAAGTCGAACGTGCTCGACGCGATGCGTTGGGTGCTCGGCGAGACGAGCGCCAAGTCGCTTCGTGGTGCGAAGATGGGTGATGTGGTGTTCCGCGGCTCCGCCTCGATGAAGGCTGCGAACTTCGCCCAGGTGAACCTGATCGTCAACAACGAGGCTGCCAACCTCAAGATCGACCAGACCGAGGTCATGGTCACGCGCCGCCTCTTTTCCGATGGCGATGCGGAATACCAGATCAACAAGCAGAAGGCGCGCATGCGCGACGTCCATGAACTGTTCCTGGACACGGGTCTTGGCGCCGATGGTTATTCGGTGATCGAACAGGGCCAGATCGGGCAGATGGTCGCGGCCAAGCCGAGCGAACGTCGTGACCTCTTCGAGGAAGCCGCCGGCATCTCCCGCTTCAAGGTCCGCCGCGAAGAGACCCTCCGCAAGCTGGTCCGCACGGAGGAGGATCTAGTCCGCCTCTTCGACATCGTCAGCGAAGTCGAGCGCTCCTGCAACTCGCTGTATAGACAGGCCAAGAAGGCCGAGCGTTTCCGCAAACTGACGCGGCGGCTCCAGCGCTTCCAGCGCCACCTGATCGTGCTGCGCCACAGCCAGCTCGAAACGCGGCTGGAAGGAGTGCTCCGTCGACAGGAGGAAGTGCGCGCCGAGTTCGAGGCCGCCAACTCCAAGCTGGCCACCGCAGAGGCGGCCCGCGCCGAATCCACGCGCATGATGGAAGAATTCCAGCGCCAGTTCCAGGAGTTGCAGCAGCAGCGCTACGACCTCCAGAACACGATCAATCGCGAGCAGCGCCGCGCCGAGTCAGCCCGCCAGATGATCCAGGCGGTCGACGAGCGCGCGCAGCTTCTGGAACGCGAAATTACCTCCTCCACCAACCGTCTATCGATCCTCGCCAACACCATGTCGGCTCTGGAGGAAGACCTCCACCGCGAGCAGGGGGCACTCAACAGCGAGCTTCTCCGCACCGACGACAAGTCGCGGCAGTTGGATCGCCTCCGCCAGGAGCACGACGCCGCCAACTCCCAGTTGGCTCGCCTCCGCAATGAGCTTCAGTCCGAGCGCGCCAAAGAGAGCAAGGTGCAGCAGGACCGCAGCGTGGCAGCCTCGTTGGTCGAGCGACTGGAAACGGAACTCGCCAATCACGATACGATGGTCGCGGAGCTGAAGGCTCAGGTTGAGGAGGCGCAGGAACGCGCCGAGACCGCTCGTGTCGAGATGGAGGCGCGCCGTGCCCGCGTGACGTCGCTGCGCGAGGAGGGAATCGCGATTTCCCAGCGCATTTCCTCCAACGACAAAGAAAAGAACATGCTGGCGGTCGAGCTGGACAAGATCGCCCAAGCGCACAATCAAGCGGCCTCGCGCCTCCAGGCTCTTCAGGAGTTGGAGGATAGCTTCGAGGGCTTCTTCCGCGGCGTCCAGGTCGTCATGAAGGCCTCCCAGTCAGGGCGTCTCCAGGGCATCGTCGGCGTGCTGAGCAACGTGCTCAACGTGCCCAAGGAATACGAAACGGCGGTGGAGGTGGCCCTCGGCGGTTCGCTTCAGGACATCATCACCCACAGCGAGCGCCACGCCCAGGAAGCCATCCGCTACCTGAAGGAATCCAAGGCAGGCCGCGCGACCTTCCTTCCGCTGGACCTGCTGACGTCCAGCATCCGGTACGACCACCTGTATCCGATCATGAAGCGCCCCGGCGTGGTCGGCTTGGCGAAGGACCTGATCCGGTACGACAAGGAAATCGAGCGCGCCGTCGAGCGCCGTCTCGGCAACACGCTGATCGTCGATGAACTGCGAACGGCGGTGAACCTCCAGCGCGAAGGCATCCGCAATCGCTATGTGGCGCTGGACGGCGAACTGGTCGACCCGAGCGGTGTCATGACCGGCGGTTCCGTCCAGTCCCGCGGCTTGCTTTCCCGCACTCGCGAGATTCGCACGCTGCGCGACGAAGTGGACGCGCTGGCCGTGAAGCGCAAGGCCCTGGCGGATCGTCTGGCACTTACCAAGGACCAGCTTTCCCAGGACTACGCCCGCGCTGCGTCCATCCAGTCCGAGGCCCACAACGAGCAGATGGCCGAGACCCGCAGCGAGAAGGATTCGCAGGCGGCGGAAGGCCTCGCCAAGGAGCGCCGCAACCAGCTCGCCACGGCGGAAGCGCGTCAGGTGCAGCAGCGCCTCGACCTGCGCAAGCATCAGGAGACCATCGCCCTGTGCGATGTGGCACTGGGTGAACTGGGTGGCCGCATCGCTGCCCACGAAGCCGAACTGAACGCGGCTGACTCCGAGTTCGGTTCGCGGGCCCAGTTGCTCTCCTCGCTCGGCGAGGAAGTTTCCACCGGACGCGCGTCCCTCAGTGCCCTGCGCGAGCGCGTCACGGGCCTTGCCCGCAAGTTGGAAGAAATCAAGCGCGACAGCGGCAGCGCCGGTTCCGAGCAGGAGCGCCGCGAGACGGAGAAGCGCCAGCTTGCCCACAATCGCGAGGGAGCAGAGCGCGAACTTGCCGGCGCCGAAGCCCTTCTCTCCGGCTTGGTCCGCGAGAAGGACGCACTGGAGGCGTCCATCTCCCAGATGACGCAGGAAAACGAAACGAGCCTTCGTTCCGCTCGCGAGGGTGTGGCCGAGGTGCAGGGCCTCCAGCGTGACCGCAACCAGAAGGAAAACGCGCTGCGCGAGGTCGAGACGAGCGTCACGGAGCTGAAGGCCCAGCTTGAGTACATCAAGCGCGAGGCCGAGGACGAGTTCGCCGAGACGATCGAGCAGATCGCAGAGTCGTTGGAAGCCGCCGCTGAGGCAGAGTCCGAAGCCCTTGTGTCGCCCGACGGCGCCGTCGAGGAGCAGGACCCGCGCGAGGAAGACGCCCTCACCGAGGAAGAGGAAGCCGCCATGTCCGACCCGGCGATCCTCCGCAAGATGGTCAACGAGCTGCGCGAGAAGCTCTCCCGCATCGGCGCCGTCAACGAGACCGCCATCGAGGAATACAAGACGCAGAAGGAACGCCTCGATTTCCTCACGGCCCAGCGCGACGACCTCGTGAAGGCCAAGGACTCGCTCACGGCCACCATCAAGGAACTCGACGAGACCACGTCCCGCCTCTTCCACGAGGCCTTCGCCCAGATTCGCACCAACTTTCAGGAGAACTTCCGCCGCCTCTTCAACGGCGGAAAGGGCGACCTCATCATGGTGGAGGAGGAAGGCCAGCCGGAGCCGGGCATCGACATCTTCGCCCAGCCTCCCGGCAAGAACATCGGCGGCTCGATCACCCTCATGTCCGGCGGCGAGAAGGCCATGACGGCCATCGGCCTAATGCTCGCGCTCTTCCAGTTCAAGCCCTCGCCCATCTGCGTCCTCGACGAAATCGACGCGCCGCTCGACGACGTCAACTGCCAGCGACTCTGCGATGCGCTGAAGGAATACGCCCGCACCACGCAGTTCCTCATCATCACGCACAACAAGATCACCATGGCCCTTGCGGACACGATCTACGGCGTGACGATGCAGGAACCCGGCATCAGCAAGCTTGTCAGTGTGAAGTTCCAGGACATCGACAGCAGCGGCCTTCTGGAAACGGCGAGCTGATGGCGTAGCATGTCGCGGAGGCCCTCTGCATGGCTTGGGAGCGCGTTCACCTTCGCCGTTCCGACGGCGCACAAACAGGACCGCACCCCATCGCCCATGTGCTGGCGTGGAACGAGGCCCGACAGATTCCGCCCGACTGCACGTTGATCGACGCGGCGACCGGCGAGACCTGTGCGCTGGCGGAGTTCGCCCGCCTTCCCTCCCTTCCGTCATCCTCGTTGCCTGCCGATTCCTCCGGCAACGCCATGAACAAGGCCGTGCTGTCGTGCGCGCTCGGCGTGATTGGGATTCCGCTTTCGTTCTGCTGCTGCGCTCTTGGGATGGCGGCAGGGGTTAGCGCGATCGGTCTCGGCAGCATGGCCATTCACGAATCTGCCATGGGGAACAGCCACACCGCAAAGACCCTGGGCATCGTGGGAGTTGTACTTGGCGCGATCACCTTGATCGCGCCCGTTGGCATGGCTCTTCTTTCGGCATTGATGAGGTAATTTGGGGGGAGAATGAAATGACCTGGGAACAGGTTGATCTGCGCCGCCCGGACGGTGTCCGGACCGGTCCGCACACGCTGGCCGAGGTGCTGGCATGGAACGAAGCGGGGCAGCTTCCGCCCGATACCATCATGATCGATGGGTCCACGGGAGATGAATGCCGACTGGAGGACTATGCGCGTCTGCCGGCTGCTCCCGAGGGGATTCCCGAGCTGGCGCGCGGCGGCAACGCCATGAACTATGCCGGCCTGTCGGTTCTCCTTGGTGTGATGTCGATCGTCACCAGCTTCTTCTGCTGCGTCTTTGCCGTTCCTTTCGCGGTCGGATCGCTCACCCTTGGGGTATTGGGTTTGCGGGAGGCCTCGAATATGCACGATCCGCCTGCCGAGAAGATGGCAATCGCGGGAATCATCCTCGGTGCGCTGGGTCTTGTCCTGCACGTCGCTTTGCGTCTTGTTGGCGGCTACCTGGGGCTGATATAGAGATCCGGAGTTCGACGGATGTATTGCAGACGGCCAGATTCGGTGAGGGGAGTATTAGCATGGCTTGGAAGAACGTTTATCTGAAGCGCAATGACGGGTCGCAAAGCGGCCCGCATCCGCTGGAGTACGTCATCATCTGGAATCACCGGGGGGAGCTTGCTGCCGATGTGATGCTGGTGGATGTCGAGACCGGTGAGACTCGCTGGCCGAACGAACTGACCCAGATTCCGATGCCCCAGCAACCCGTGTCATCGGCGAGTGGACACAAGAAGCGCAGTGGACCGCGACTGATTCCCAAGAACGGTCCGGCCGTGCTCGGCTACTATCTGGCGTTTGGGTCCGCCATCGGAATGATCGTCTTTTGCATTCCAGGAGTCGTGGCAGGAATTGCCGCGGTCGTCTGCGGCATCAAGGGGCTCTCGCACTTCCGCGAGAATCCCGATGATGGAGGTCGCATTCACTCTTGGGTGGCGATCATCCTCGGCGGGCTGTTCGCCCTCGGCAGCCTCGTAGGGGCCGCTCTGTTCGCGCTCTCGATCGCGAATCAGTAGGGAGGGGCTCGGTCACAAATGCACCACCATCGTCCAACTGTCGGAGGCCCGGAAGACGGTTAGGACGATGCGGCGACCGGTGCCCCGTGAGAGGACCAACTCGTGGTCTCCGACTTGTTCGAGGCGGTGCCATTGTTCCGGCTCCACGTTCACCGAGAGTAGCCGGGCCATATCCTGATGGGTGAGAACCGGAGCCGATTCGTCGAGCGGCACCAGCCCTTCGTCGGCGATGCGGACCATGGGCGGTTTGCCCACGGTCAGGATGAGCGTGCGAACACCGTCGACCATGTAGGCGCGGTCTACCATGTCCCAGAGCGAGAGGGGCGGTGTGTTCATCGGCACTCAGCGGCTGCTGGAACTCTTTGTGGCGGGCGTGTCGGCCAGCGCGTCGCGGCGGTCCTTTGCGGGCTGGAGGCCAGGTTCGAAGAGGAGAGCCTTGTCGTAGGCACGACGCGCCAGTTCCTTCTCGCCCAGCTTCTCGTATAGCTCGCCGAGGTTCGTGAGGATCTCGCCATCGCGGTTTGCGTAGCGGGACGCGCGTTCCAGGTACTCACGCGCCTTCGAGAGGTCGCCCTTCTTCATATAGACCACACCGAGCGAATCCAGGATATGCGGTGCCCGCGGGTTCAGGTCCAAGGCGTCGAGGATGAGCTTCTCCGCCTCTTCCAGCCGCGTTCCCTTGCTGGCCAGCAGGAAGCCGAGATTGTTTGCCGCCGTTTCGTACCAGGGATTCGCGTCGCGTGGGGCCGACTCCATCAGCTCCCGGTAGCAGCGCTCGGCCTCGGCGATGTCGCCGACGTCGCTGGCGCAACCGCCCAGAAGCAATAGCAGGTTCATGTCGCCGGGAGTAGCCTTGACGGCTTCACGGAGAATGCTCTGGGCGCGGGCGTAGTCACCCTTCTCCCGGAGAACCGAGGCCTGAAGTGCCTTTACCTCGGCAGGGTTGGTGGCGGTGCGAGTGCGGACCACGTCGTTCAGTTCGCGGTCTGCATCGGCCGTACGGGAGAGTTTGATGAGGGTGAGGATGCGACCTTCAATGGCATCGAAATCCTCCGGTGCCGTCTTGAGTGCTGCATCGTAGGCCGCCAGCGCATCGGTGTAGCGATGCAACAGGGACAGCGTCTCGCCCAGGCGCAAGTCTCGAACAACGCGGAGGTCGTCGCTGACCAAGGTCGGTTCGGCCTCACGAAGCACCGCTACGGCGCGGTCGTCGTTCTCGAGCTGCAGATGGGTCTTGGAGAGTAACAGGCGCGAACGCAGGTCCCCGGGGTTGAGGAGCACCGCACGCTCAAGGGAGGCGCGGGCCCGGTCGAAGTCGCCCCACGAAAGAGCCAATTCTCCGAAAGCGGAGTGGAAACGGGTACTGCTGGCAAGACGCTGGGTGATCTCGCCATCCAGAATCCGCAACCCATTCCAGTCATTGTCCTCATAGTAGAGTCCAGCCAGCTTCAGCCAGGTCTCCACATCGCCCGGCTTGGTGGCGATGACCTGCTGGAACAATTCGCGCGCCTGGCGCCGGTCACCGCTGCGCAGGAAAAATGTGCCGAGGCGCTCAAGCAGATAGCTGTCGGCGGGGGAGATCTTGAGGCCGTCGCGCAGGTACTGCTCAGCGGCGGCGCGGTCCCCCTTTGCCTCGGCCAGCGTGGAGAGCGCATCAAGGGTCCGCACGTCCCGCTCGTCCAGTGCCAAGGCACGTTGGAGCAATGGCTCGGCCTTCTCGATGTTCCCATTCGTCATGTAGGCCTGGCCGGCCTGACGGAAGACGGAAGGCTCGGCGTTCTTCTGCGAGGTGGCCGTCTGCAGGTACCCCTCGGCTTGTTCGAACTCGTTGCGACGCAGATGGTACTCCGCCAGATCCATGAGCGCGGGCACGTACCCGGGCTCCTGTTCAAGGACAGACCGGCGCACGGCGGCCAATTCGTCCCACAGGTTCGATCGCTTGAGGAAGTCGCTGTATAGATCGTAGATACGGCGGTCGTTGTTGGAATCCTCCGCCATCTTCTTCCAGGCGGCCTTCAGTCCCTCCTGTCCGTCGGCGAGGCGCACTGCGACCTCCCAGGCGGCGCGCAGTTCCGCATTCGTGGGGCTGGCTAGCACGGCCTTTTCGTAGAGAACCCGGGCGTCTTTGGGGCGACCCATGGCGGTCAGGCGGCGGGCGACCTCAGAGACTCGCTCGACCAGATTGGGTCGGGTCGCAATCAAGCGGGCGTAGAAATCGGCGGCGCGGGTTGGGTCACCGGTGAAAGCACACGCCTCGGCCTGCCAGAGCATGGCCTGTGGGTTCTTGTCGTCGATCAGGAGGATCTTCTGGGAGTAGTCCTTGGTCGCATCGAGGTCGTGGTAAAATTCGTAGGAAATTTGGCAGAGGGACTCGAGCGCCTGAATGTTGCGCGGCTTGGCGCTCAGCGCTTGCTCGAACCACTTGCGGGCCTCCGGGTACCGCTGGCGCATGGTCGCCAGATCGCCAAGCTGGAGCATGGCGCGGAAGTCCTGAGGATCATCCTGAACCATTTCCTCCAGCAGCGCCTGGGCACGCGACAAGTCGTTCACCATCATGGCGGCTTGCGCGAGGCGCAGCTTCAGCCATGGATTCTTGGGGTCCGCGTTGACGGCCTCCTCAAACCCTTTCAGGGCGGGGGCGGGACTTCCGATCTCCAGTCCGATCGCTCCTCGGCTGTATGCCGAGTAGGTCTCCAACTCGGTCTCTTCGCCGTCCACGCCGAGTCCCGGGTCGGACGTGAACGCGGTGTAGGGAATCTGGCGGAGCGGATCGGGGAAGACGTAACGCTCCTCCTCCAGCTTTCGCTCGGGCGCCGTATCCTCGATCACCTCGACCGGCTTGTCTTTGTTCTCGTCGAAATGCTTCTGCCACCACTTTTGGTAGGCGCGCTGGGCATGGCCCGGCACGGTGCCTCCAACCAGCAGCGCGGTCAGGAGGCCCAAGCGGATCAATCGGGTAACAGGTGGATGCATTTCATCGTCCGGAGCGGTGGTGGTCCATCGGCGATTTGCCGGGATCGCAATGACTTGAGAGAGCGAAAACGCAGCCAATCGTCAAGGTAAACGCAGACCGCTGATCGGGAGGAAAGGATTGTTCGGCGGGATGTCCGCGGTGACATGAAACGAATTGATCCAGCGCAGTTTTCCCGCTTGCAAGGCGGGGGGAGTGGACGTCTAGACTACGGTGGACGAATCAATTCCGGCCCCTAAAGTTTTCTGCGCGCCGGCAAAGCCATCTGCCACACGGAAATCGTGGACCCCGACCCTGAACATTCCAGCTTACGTTTTCCCATTCCCCGCGGCGCCGTTGGCTGCGCGGTTTGGGCAGCAGCCATCATGCTTGCCCCTGGCTATTTGCCCGCGGCCGACACGCAGCAGGAACTCGGCGAGCCCAGCATGACCTTTCTGGTCGGCATGCTTGCAATCGGCGCGGGAGCCCTCGCCCTCAACTTCGTCCTCACCCTGGCACAAACCTCCCTGGCGGCCATCGGACCGGCGGGAATGGCCGAGTTGGAAGCGCGTCGCAAAGGCCCTGTTGGACTCAACGACCTCGCTTCACTTGAGGTAAGACTCGGTCTTGCCTGCATGTTGATGCTGCTGACGTCCGCCTTCGCCTTTGCCCAGTCGGGGGCCGTTCTCCTTCCCGATGCCCAGACGGCCGGTGCCATCGCTGGTGTCGCCCTGGCACTGGTTGCCCACTTGATCGTCGTGGAGGTCTTCTCACGTGGCCCTGGCCTCCAGCGCCCACTGCCGTGGGTTCGCGTGCTTGTCCCCGTGTGCCGCTTCCTGACGATCCCCGTGGCTCCACTGGTGGTTCCCTTTCGTGCCGGGGAGGGCATCCGCCAACCGGGTGGACATCCATTGGCGCTGGCTGACATGCACTTGCGACTCCTTCCCAATCTTCGGGGAGTCGAGCGCATCATCGACGAGGACGCCTTCGAAATGATCGACTCGGTGCGCGACTTTGCCGAGACGACCGCCGATCAGGTCATGACCCCCAGAACTGAAGTGGAGGGCATTCCACTCGGCCTACCCGCTGATGAGGTCTACGAGCGCCTGCGTGATTCCGAGTTCAGCCGCCTTGTCGTTTATGAAGGCGACCTCGATCATGTGGTGGGCACTCTGCTCGCAAAGGAAGTGCTCCTCCGGCGCCCGA
>WGMQ01000019.1 GCA_016125005.1 bacterium
TCATGAAGGGCGCCAAGGTGGGTGATCGCATCGAGATCAGCGGACACCGCGGAGACATCATCGACCAAACGCTCCTTTCGACCACCTTGCTGGAAGTCGGTCCCGGCCAGCTCACGCACCAGTCCACCGGCCGCGCCATTGTTCTTCCCAACGCCGTCTTCCTGTCCGGCGTCCTCATCAATGAGTCCTACACCGAGGAGTACATCGCCCACACGTTCCAGATTCCCCTCAAGATCGATGAGGACTGGGAGCGCGCCGAGCAGGTACTCCTGGAAGCCTGCGTCGCGGAGGTAGCCCCCTTCATCGACGAGGCAAAGCGTCATATGGAGGAACTCCATCGTTCCACCGCGCTGGATGCGCCGAACGTGGATCCGCGCGTGATCGTCAAGGTTCCAGAGGCAGGAAAGCTGACACTCGTGGCCCGCATCCCCGCCCCCTCCCGGAAGAAGGGGCGGGTCGAGCAAGCCATCCTCCGCCGGTTCCTGAAGACGTTCTATCCGAAGAAGGCCGCAGCTTAGGCCACTTCGCCCAAGCTGCCCGCCAGCGTGGAGAGAAGCGCCGTCCAACCCTTGCGGTGCTCGTCGGCCATGTTCTGGTCAGGGAAGCGTGCGTGGTGGAGGGTCAAGGCACACCCACCTTCCGCGGTCCGCTCGAAGGTCAGCGTCACCGTGGTGAGCTTCGTGTCGGGGTGCCCGTCCCAGAGCCAGGTGAAGACCAGTCGGCTTGGCGGCGTGACTTCGAGATACTCGCCACTGACAGTGCGGGGTCCCTTGGAACCGACGACCGTCAGAGAGTAGTGTCCGCCGACGCGAGGATCAAGCTCTCGGCATTCGCAGGGCACCTTCGGGTCGGGGCAGAACCACTGGGTCAATTCGGATGCGGTGGTCCAGGCCCGGAAGACCCGATCCGGGGACGCCGCGAAGGTACGTCGCACCGTCGTCTCAAGTGGTAGATCGATGAACATGCAACTGCTCCTTTGGCGGTCAGGGGTTTTCCTTCAGGAAGGTGTCCAGGGAATCGAGGCGCGATTCCCAGAACTTGCGGTAGTACGCGAGCCATTCGGAAGCGGCCTTCATTGGTTCGGCGTTGAGCGAACAGTAATGGGTGCGGCCGCGTTTGACGGTGTGCACCAGGCCAGCCTGTTCGAGCACACGGATGTGCTTGCTGAAGGCAGGCAGGCTCATGTCGTGCGGTGCGGCAAGGACTCCCAACGCCTGCTCGCCACCGGAAAGGCGGGCGAGCACGGATCGCCGGGTCGGATCGCTGATCGCATGGAAAACGCGGTCCAGCGGAGCTCCTGGGACAGCGTTCATGTCGATCATCCTCCCATGACGCCCGGCAGTCCCTGCGAGGTACGGAGCAGCGCAATCTGTCCGACGTGGTATCCGCTGTGGAAAGGCGCAACCGACAGCACCGCATCGCGCGACGGAAAGAATGGCGCCAGCGGATGTTCCGGGGGCAGGGGCTTGGCCAGGTCGGCGTCGCTCATCGAGGCGATGTGCGCGGCGAGACGCTCCGCGGCCGCTTCCATTTGCTGGGTCAGCGTTTCAAGCGACGGGTAGTCTTCGATCCGCGAGCTCGGACGGGTCCCGAACGAGAACAGCTTGTTGTAGCTCTCAGGGGCCTCGGGCTTGAGCCCCAGTGCCCAGGCGGTCGCCACATCGTAGGCCCAGACCAAGTGGCCGATGGACCAAACGATGTTGGTGTGGCTCTGACCGGCGGTCTTGGTCAACTGTTCGCTGGAGTATTGGTGCTTGAGCGCTGCCATGACGAACTGGTGGGCGGCGAGGAAGGTCTGGGCGTGGACTTCGGCGCGGATACTGGCCATTTGTTGGTGCCTCCGATGGGCGGGAATAGGGAGTGGTTAGTTTCACCAACAGTCATGGCGCAATCAAATACTTAACCACTTGGTTTATTTTTTGTCCTGGCACCGCTCTTGACCATGAGCGCGATGTCACTCACGATCCGACGAACCGCCCCGCCAAGGTTTCCCATGCCGCTTGCGTATGTTGTGATCCAAGGACTTCTTGCCGTCGCGCTCCTGGTGGGTGCGTGGTTCGCATGCCGCACGAAGCGCATGGCCGCTGCGGTGGCCGCATCGGGCGTGGCGCTGGGTCTGATCGACCTGTGGCTGAACAGGCGCCCCGATCTATACGTCGCGCTGCTTCCGTATGCCGATGCGATTTACTTCGACAACTGGCTTCCCTACGGAGCCGCGTTGTTCTGCGGGGCGATTCCACACTTTGCCAAAGACAAGGCCCAGCGCATCCGCATGGGCGTGATGCTGACCGCCCTGTTCGTCCTTACGTGGGCGCCGACGCGCGACGAGATGCGACCCTTGGCGGAGAGCACAGAGAACCATGTGGACGAAAACGGCATCGTGCGGCAGACCTCGCGCGACACCTGCGCCGCGGCGGCATCCGCGACCTTCGTTCGTCTATACGGAGTCGAGGCGGGCGAGGCCGAGATGATCCAGCGGGCTCGCACGTTGCGTGGGCGGGGAACGACAGCGGTTGGTGTCTATCGGGCGCTGAGGATCACACTGGCGGAACGTCCGGACCTGAAGCCGCGGGTCCTGAAGCGACCCGTCGACTGGCTGATCGAGCGCGACAAGCCGGCAGTGATCGCGGTCGGCCTTCCGCGGAACGGATCGCCGGAGGCCATTGCCTTCGGGGAGAAGTACGACTGGCCACTGAACGCCTATCACGAGGTGGTCTTTCTGGGCCGCGACAAGGAACGGCCCGGGTACGTCCTGATCGGCGAGCCTGATTTCGGTCGCGAATCGTGGCCCGAGGAACATCTCCGATACCTCTATGCGGGTTTTTCCGTGATTGTTGAGTAGACGGGGAGAAGCGCTTGACCTGCACCCTTCCGTCCGAAAACTTCATGTCTTCGCGGGGCCGCCTTGCGCTTCGCACGAAACCCCACGGGAATACATATCCTTGCTGTCTATACACCGACTTGTCCTGCTTGTTGCCCTCCCCGCACTCACACAGTTTGCTGCGGCCCAGCTCACCCCCGATCTGTCAGCTCCTTTGCTGGAAGGGGCCGAACCCAGCCTTTCCGCTGACCGGAACAATGACCTGATCCTGGACGCCGCCGACGTGATGACTCCCGTCGGTAATGAGACGACCACGGCCGCAGAGTTTCAGGTCATGATGAATGACCTAGTGGACTTCCTTGCTGCCCTCCCTGGTGACTTGTCTGACGAGGAAAGAGCCACGCGCGCTGTCGAGTGGTTGCTCGCCAGCGGAGGCATGGAAGGCGCCGCGGTCGGCAATGCAGGGACGGTCTGGGCGCACACCCCCGACGGTCTCGTCCTCGTTTACGATTTCGGCGCGTCACTGGCCCGCGGCGCCGCGGGTGGGGCCTTCACCAGCACCAAGCGCAAGGCACCGTCGTTCGGCGGCAAGGTGACCTCGCAAGAGATCGGTCCCAAAGCACCCGGCTTTACCTACCCGCTGCACGAGATCCCCACCAGCCGCAAGGCCATGCTCTTTCAAGGGATCGGCAACGGGTTCGAATCGTACACCGCGGCGCTTCCCGCGATCCGTCAGGCACTGGAGGTTTCCGGCTATGAGGTGGACGCCGGTTCCATCGCCGAAGTGGCGCGGCTCGCGGCGGCCAAGGACCTCGGCGTCTTCTACTTCCACGGGCAGGGAGTCTCCGCGGAACTCGGCCAGGTGGTCGAGGGTCAGTGGAGTCTCAACAACATCGCCTACGATGCGCTGGTGACGGCCGACGACGTCACGGAGGCAAATATCCCCGCCCATGAGGCCGCACTCCGCGCCGGTCGCCTCGTGGTGGCGAACACAGTGCAGGCCTATGACGAGAACGGTGATCCGATTCGCGTCTGGACCTACGCGGTGACCGCGGACTTCCTTCGCGACAACGTCACGATCGGACCGAACGGGCTGGTCGTTCTGTCGGTTGCCAACTCGATGAACACAACGCTTCCCGATCTATTTCACGAGTTGGGTGCCGGTGCGGTGGTGGGCTGGGACGGCGCCGACATGATCGATAGCGACGCCGCGCTGGGAATGTACTACCTCTTCCTGCGCCTCAGCGGCTTCGACACACTCCCCGACGACGGCCCGGTCCCAGTTCGTCCCTTCGACCTGCGCGCGGTGATCGACTCGGCGCTCAACGAGCGCGAGATCACTTGGGCCGACGGCACCAACGGCATGGTGGGCACGCAGCGCACCGGCGCCGACATCCAAATGTCCGTCGATCCAGAGATCCGCTCGCTGCTCCTTCGTCCCGCCATCCGCGGTCTATACGCGGACGCTTCCCAGGGCACGCTGACCATCACCGGCGACTTTGGATATACAGAACTGGATGATGAGTTCATTCGGATCGGCGGTTCGCCGGTAGGCTTTGTGGAGCGCAATCCCTTCATCATTGTCTGCACTCTCCCCGAGACCGGCGCTGGCTCGTTCGGCTCGGTGGTATTCGGCGCAGGGGACCGCCTTAGCAACGCGCAGGTGCTGTCGCGATACAGCGGAAGCTACACCTGGCAGAACCGCGACAAGGAAACGAGCACCTGGGCCACTGGCTCGGGAACCTTCGCCTTCCGAACCGCGACTCTTCCCCACCGCCTGACGCCGGAGAGCATCCCCGCAACGGTCCTCGAATGGAGCCAGATCATCGGCACCTTCAACCAGAACGATCCGGACGTGCAGGAACTGATTCTCTCCTACAGCGACATTCAGTTCGGCGCCCACCTCGACCATCTGGACCCGGAATCGACCTTCAGCTATCAGTACGGCGGTGCAGTTCCCGGCGGCTGTCCAGACGTCTTCGTCACGGGGAGCGGGACACTATCGCACTTCTACCTCGATCCGTTCGGCGGGACGCTCCCGCCCGCAGAGGGCTTCGCGGGCTACGTCACCTACTTCGGCGAGGAGGTGGGCTCTAATGAGCGGGCGTTGAGTCTGACCGCGATCGGCGCCTCCGGGACGCTCAACAGCGACTGCCCGAACACCGATCCGGAGCCCTACCCCGAATACGATGGGGCGCCGCTCCGCCTCTACATGGAGCGCGGTGCGGACTTCACGCTCACGCCGATCATCCGCGAAGTGGACGACAATCCCGACGACCCGACGGGCGACGCGGCAACGGTAACGCCGCTGACGTTCGACGTGGAGGGAATGCCACTCGCAGAGGGAACAGCCGGTCGCTGAAAGGGCTCCGCGGGGACGTAACTCGATAAAATACAAGCATCACCACGGAGGCACGGTCCCGCGCTAGACCGGGTCGCTCGCCTCCGGTGGAAAAGTCAAAAATCACTCTCGCATTTGACGCCGGGCTGTGTGATGCCTGCACATGAGCAGAATGCGGGGCCTGACCCCGGTGACATCTCGGAGGCACAAGCTTGAACACCCCGCCCAAGATTCAGCGCATCGACTCTCCTTCACCGGAAACGGCACCCACCGCGCCGCCGATGATGCTCAATCTTCTCAAACGCCGAAAGACACAGTTCAAGCTCCGCCGCCGCAACCTGACCCCTTCGACCGAGAAGCCCCAAGTCAGGCCTCCTGAGATAGTCGAGGCGGGCCAGTCGAATTCCCCGTCGGATCAATCGGATCGTCTCCGCGCCGAGTTGGCCCGCGAGCGGGAGCGGCTCCGTCTCTCGGAAGCCTCCGCCGCGGATCTGGCCAGCGCCAAATTATCCCTGGAAGGGGAACTCTTCAAGCTCGAGATGGAGGTCTCCAACCAGAAGTTGCGCGTGGAAGAAGCTGCCAAGCAGTTGGAGGAAGCCAAAGCCTTTGTGCAACGCTCCCGCGCCGACATGGAACACCAGCGCAAGCGCTTCCAGAAAGAGCGCGAGGAGTTGCAGAAGACGGCCGCCGAGGAAACACTCCGCCAGCTCTTCCCGGTGCTCGACAATTTCACCTACGCGATCGATCTGGCCGAGCAGGGAAAGCAGGACGTTGAGAGCATGACCAAAGGCATGGCCATGGTGAACCGCGAGTTGCTCGGTATCCTCGGACGCCTCGGACTTGAGACCATCGCGGCTGTCGGACAGCCCTTCGATCCGCACGTCCATGACGCCGTGAGCGCGGGCTGCGACCCGACCCAGGCGGACGGCATTGTCCTGGCCGTGCTCCGCCCTGGCTACACACTTTCCGGGAAGGTGCTACGCCCGGCAATGGTGTCGGTGAACAAGTCGGGTGGCGCCCCGCCAAAGCCTGCGCCGGAAGAACCGGTTAGCACTGAAACCGCACCATCCGACGAGCCAGTCAGCACGGACCAACCCCAGGAGCGGCTCTCCGGCCTCACGCCACTCGAACGCGCCAACCGCATGTTCGACACGCGGTTCTAGCGTTTTCCGGAACCCTTGCTGAAGAACTGCATTTTGATGAGGAACCCCACCATCGTGATCACGCTGAGCGCGAACACGTAGACCGCCCACATGCTGTTCTCCCCCTTGATGCGCGAGCGGGGTGTCTTCTCCCCCGGAATAGCCTCCACCTCAAATCCGGGGAGGCTTTGGTAATGGGAAAGGCTCTCGCGGCTGATGCGGAAGGAACCAGTCCAGGAACGATCCTGCAACGGGTAGCTGTAATAGACCTCATAGCCCGACGAGCGGCGCGACCGATATTCGCGGATGTCCGTGACCTTGGCCGGGACCGTCTGCCCCTTGGTCCAATAATCGTACTCCTCGAATGTTTGGAACATGGAAAAGAAGAACAAAACCACGCAGAAAACCAGCACTTTGAGCAGACCGGTATCGCCGTCTTCGGAAGCCATCGAAGACCCCTCCCTTGGGTAATTGACATCATTTTCTTCGGTGATCGGTAGCTTACGACTCCAAGTTGCACAAGCGGAATCCGAAGGCCCTTGGTGGAGGGACCTGAGGTGAAAACACTTCACTCCATTCTCAATTGACAGACGCGTCCCCAACGACCTGCAATCCGCGTGGAAAAGGAGCCGTTGTATCGCCCGTTCGCGGCGACTTTTATCATGCTTTTCACGAAAAGGAACCGGATCGATTGAGCCAATTGACCGAGCAGACCCTAGTTCTTGAGCAGGATGAGGTTCAGGATTTCTCCCGCCGTAACGAAGCGAAACTCATCGAGATCGAACGCACGTTCAACGCCCGCGTGGTCCTCCGCGGCAACATGCTCAAGATCATGGGGGCTGAGGAAGAGGTCGAGGCGGCCATCGCCGTGATTCAGGATCTGAGGATGTTGCGGCGCAAGGGGGGCTCCCTCACCCAGCAGGAGTTCAAGCTCGCCGTCCGTCAGGCCAGCACCGCCGCCAAGCGCCCCGCCAAGGCCCGGGGAGACAAGGGCGCCACCGAGTCGCGCGGCTTCGACCGCCCCATCTCTGAAATCTTCCTAGACGACATTCCCCTCCCCCTCAAGCGCCGCCGCCTCTCCCCGATTACCGGGGGCCAGAAGACCTATATCGAAATGATCCGCAAGAAGGACATCGTCTTCGGCATCGGCCCCGCCGGCACCGGCAAGACGTACCTGGCCGTGGCGATGGCCGTTAGCGCCCTCATCTCCGGCAAGGTCAGCCGCATCATCCTGTGCCGTCCTGCCGTCGAAGCTGGCGAGAAACTCGGCTTCCTCCCCGGCGACATGAAGGAAAAGCTCGATCCCTATGTGCGCCCGCTTTACGACGCGCTCTACGAGATGATGGAGGCCGAGCGCATCCGCCAGGCGCTCGAGACCGGAGTCATCGAAATCGCTCCGCTTGCCTTCATGCGCGGCCGCACACTGAACAATTCGTTCGTGATCCTCGACGAGGCCCAGAACACCTCTCCCGAGCAGATGAAGATGTTCCTCACGCGACTCGGCTTCGAGTCGAAGGCCGTCATCACCGGCGACGTCACCCAGGTCGACCTACCGCGGGGCACCAAGTCGGGCCTCGTCCACGTCCAGGAAGTGCTCGCGAAGGTCGACGACATTGCCTTCGTGCGCTTCGGGCAGAAGGACGTGGTGCGCCATGACCTGGTGATGAAGATCGTGGAAGCCTACGAGAAATTCGATGATGCCTCCGAGGGGAAGAAAAAGAGCCGCGTCCGCGACCTGGACTGATACCGCCGCCCAAGCAACCCAGAGTGATCCAAGGACCGAGCCCTCCGCGTGGGGGCTCGCTTCATTTTCACGGGCTCCGCCGGGTCAATTTTTCTATGCGCTGCCGTCGAATTTCGATAGCCCTTCGGGTATCCGATGCCATGATTCGCAACAATAATACGGAAGACGCACTCGCTTTCAGGGCAGACAACCGGAGCTTCGGCGCTGCCCCTCTATTGTAGCCATCCAGCGGGCGCATTCCAAACGATCCGACCACAGCAGAGGAAGCAGGCCATGCTCCGTTCTCCCCGACTGAATCAGCGTCTCGCCGGAATCGCCCTCCTGAGCGCGGCTTGCGGCATTCCCGGCCTCGTTCCGGCGACGTTGGAAGTGCCAGCGCCGTCGTCGGCCCTGCTCAAGTCGATCGAGGCAGATCCGGATCTTCCCATCGGCGCCAACGTGGTAGTCGCCGAAGTGATCGACTTCGCAGCGTGGAGCGGTGAGGCCGAGTATCTTGGAGGGGACGTGAGCGAGTGGCAGTCGGGGGCGATCGAGTGGAGCCTGCCGATTCACTGCAAGGGCGCCGACGGCATCCGTGTTCATCTGACAGGGCTCAGCCTACCCGCGGGAGCGACACTCCAGTTCATCGACGCCGCCGGAGCGATCCAAGGGACTGTCACCGGCACGGGCCCCTTCGGCGACGGAGAAGTCTGGTCGCCCGTCCTCAACGGATCGACCGCCACGCTGGCGGTCTTCGTATCAGAGGAAGCCCGCGCGGAGGCCTCCGCCATTAGTTTCATCATCGAGCAGGTCGCCCACATGGGTGGCGATCTCTTCCCAGAGTTTTCCCGCCTCTCCTCCAAAGCGATCCCCGCGTGCCAAACGGCTCTGCCCGGCACCGATCCCATGACCGGCTCGCTGGCCTTCATGGTGTATTCCCGCGGCGCTGAACTCCAGTACGCGCTTTCCGGCGTTGCCGTGGCCACGCCCGTAACCAACTCCACGATCCTGACCTCCGCCTATGGCATCCGCTACGATTCGCAGGCTCGGTCCGCGTCGCTCTACGGGGCATCCGGCGGCACGCAGGTTACTGGCGCCCAGATCATTGCCGCGGGACTCGGTGAGGCTGCGGTTCCCGACTTCACCATGCTGGAGTTCAGCGGATCGCTCGCCGGCATGACGGGACTTCCCCTGGTGGAACTGGGCGGATCCCTAGCAGCCAATGCCAGCTACAGTGCGAAGGGATTTGCACTCGACGGGGACAACGGCGGCGCCGCTGTTCAGGCGACCGTCACCATCCCCACAACGAACCCCAGCGGCTGCGCGAACGGCACCGCAAAAGTGGGTGCTCGTGCCACATCGGGGGTTGGTAAGCAGATGGTCGGTGCGCCCGTCGTGGGCGACGATGGGACCGTTGCGGGACTGCTCGGCCCTGCCTGTGGCCAGACCACCATTCCCGTGGATGCCTGCCAGCCTGTCTCTCTGCAGCTGACTGCCATGGGCGCCGTGCTCGACTCGCCCACGCGCTTCGGCGGGACGGTTCGCGAGTACCTTTCCGGCGCCACCCCGTGTACGCTGACCGTGGATTCCAGCGCCCTGTTCCGCCCCGGCCAAACGAAGCTTTGCAAGTCGGAGCAGACGCTGTACGTCGTCGTGAACACCGCGCCCAACTGCGCCTGGACCGTGTCCGACAACGCGTCGTGGCTGACCCCGCTGACCACCTCCGGCACTGGGCCCGGCGCAGTCTTCCTGAAGGTTGCCGCCAACACCGCCATTGCCGCTGACGGAACTCCGGCTCAGGACCGCACCGCTGCGCTGACCGTCACGGTCGGTGGAGGCACCCCACAGGCGCTCAACCTCACGCAGAGCGGCATGGGAAGCGGCGCCCGAACCATTGAGCTTGATCGGAACCTCTTGCTCGGCTACCGCCGCAAGGTACTGAACGATTTCGTCCTGGATACCTGCGGACCCGAGGATGCCCTGCGCATCGAGCTTGAGGAGAGCGACGTCGAGGTGATTGTCCGCATGAGCGGCGCCGATGGCGTGAACGCCGATCTTTGGGTCGGTGCGGCGGAGGATGTGCTGGTGGGCGAGACTCTCACCCGCCCCAATTGGCTTTCCTCCAGCGCAACCTCCCGCGAGACCGTCATCATCAACTCGGCCAGTTCTCCGGCGCTTCCCAAGGGCGTTCCGCTGATCATCCGCCCCTATGTCTCCCGCTTCACCGATCTGGCCTCCTCGACCACCGAGGTCGACCTGGAAATCATTGTCCGCAAGATCGCCCCGGAAGTGGTCCCGATCCCGGTCACGCCGGTGCCGAGTGGCGACAAGCTGGTCGCCCAGTTGAACGGCCAGTCGCTCGACCGCGTCACGAACCCCTACCGCGTGTACCTGCTGAACGTCCCAACGGATTTTGCAGTGGGCGAGGTCCTCATCGAGACGCTCAACTCCACGCAGGACCTGACCATGTTCGCCGCCGACACGAGCCGCCTCGCGCTGCCGTTTGGCGGGTCCAAGCTCCCCGGACCGGACATTTTCCGTGGCGGGTCCCTCGGCATCAGCAATGGCGTCATCCGCGTCGCCGACGTGGATGATCGCGGCTACGAGACGATTATCTCCAACTCCGAGACCAACAGCCTGTTCACTCCCCTGCCCAACGGGCCGGTTTGGGTCGTGGGCGTCCTGCCGGAGAACGGCACGGTTGACTATACGCTGAAGATGACGGTCACCGGTCGGACGAGCGGCTATTACACAGCTCCATTGACCGCGGTGGCGCCAGGAATTCCGGTCGCTGGAAAGCCAACCTATCGCGAGGAAGTCTACCGCAGTTCCTTCACGCTCGGCGAGGACCTCTACCAGTACACCAAAGTGGAAGTCCCGCGCTTCCCCGCAAGCCTCGCAGCGTTCCAGGCCCAGTACCTCCTCACGCCCTTCAACGGCCCTCGCACGCATGCCATCGGGGTGGACATCCGTGTTGCCACCACGGCGGGCGACAACACCGCTTCCGTTGCCTACGCGCCGTTCTACGGCCTGCCCCTTCCGCTCCCGATCTTCAGCAGCCCCGCCGCGTTCCAAAGCCTGGAGGCGACCTTCCTGCTCAGCGAGCTTCCGCTCTACCTGTCCGCACGAACCTACCAGCTCGCCAACAAGTTCTATCCGCGCTTCCGTCTGGCCGATGAATACTCCTCCACCAGCCCCGTGAACACCAACGTTGCATTCCCACTTCGTTATCCCGTGAGCGCAGGCGACCTTCTGCTGTCGCCTCCCGGAGCCGTAACGCGGGACTTTGCCCTGATCCCGGACGACGTGGAGTCGGTCGACCGCCATCTGGTGCCCGAAGTAACGGTCGGCACCGGAGCCGCAGGCGATCCGGTCCGCCGCGAGCGCACCTTCAACATCCGTCGCGACGGTGGCGGACAGGGCTCGACCATCCTGGCCCCCGGCACCTGGACCCTTGGCGTGCTGCGCAATTCGGTGGCCCCCACGGTCTTCGAAGCCGAGGCAACGGTTCGCTACCCGCAGCAACTGGAGCCCGTCGCCACGCAGGAACTCGGCCCCTTCTCCATCGGGAAGTTCGACTCGCACTACTTCTCCGTCACGCTTCCCGCGGGCACCACCATGCTGGAAGCGGAACTGATTTCCGAGAACACCACGACCGAAGGGACGACCAGCTTCCCCAAGGTGAACCTGCTGCTGAACCGCTTCCTGCCCGCCTACGAACGAACCCGCGAGTGGGACGCGGCCCTGACCGACGTCACCCGCGTGCGCTCCGCGCGGGAACGCTTTGTCGTCTCCAATCCGCTCGCCACGGCCCCCACCATCGAGGCATTCGCCAACGGAGTGGCCGCCGATCTCGACAGCGGCACCACACGCAACCCGATCCCGGGCGACACCTGGTTCCTGACGGTCACCTCGAACTCCGATAACGACCTCGGGAAGTATCGCCTGCGGATCAGCATCGCCCCCGGCGCGGAGCCGCAGCCGGACGTGCTCCGCCAGATCCTCGGAACCGCCACCCAGCCCTTCAAGGCAAGCCTCGATGCGAACCAGGACGAAGTGATCGACGCGGCGGATTTGGACTGAGCAGCCGAACATCCTCTCCGCCTGAAAGCACACTCGAAGCGCCGCGACTCGCCTTTGGCTCGCGGCGCTTCTCTTTGACGGCCAGACAAGGACACCGACTCTAATGCACCATTGTTCCACAGTCCTCCGATTTCTGATCAGCCTGTTGATTGCCCTGCTTCCGGGCGTGCCCATCGCGGCACAGGGTTTCATCGACACGCAACCCGTCATGCGTTACGGCAGGGGCGGACTAGTGGCTGCAGCGCTTTCACCCGATGGCGAGCGCCTGGCCACCACAGGTGTGTTGGGCGTTTCGATCTGGGATCTGGAAACCTCCACGGTGCTCCGCGTCATCGATACGACCAGCGTGGCTCCCGATCTGGTTGTTTGGTCGCCCGCCGGAGACCGCATCGCCGTGGCATCCAGCGGACCGGACATCAGCCTGTTCGATGTGGCCACAGGCGAGGTGCTACGCATCCTGCAGGAACCCAGCGGCGCCGACATCGACGCGCTCGCCTTCTCCCCGGACGGCACGCGGATTCTCAGCGGCTCGGCGGGTGTTTCCGGAGGTGACAATGGGAATGGCATCATCTGGAATATCGACTCGGGGACCATCGCCAGAACCATTCAGCCGGCGATCGGTGCCCTAGGTGGGGTCGCGTGGAATCCGGCCGGAACCGAGGTCGTCCTGTGCGGACCCAGCAGCTCGAGGATCTTCCGTGTATCGAGTGGCCTGAGCCTGCGCAGCCTCCCCGCTGGCGGCGGAGCAGCCTACAACGGCGCCGGGACGCTACTGGCCTTGGGAACTCCCGCGAGCTTGTACGACACAGCTTCCGGGACGCAGATTTGGACGTCGCAAGCGATGGCGCGAGGCGCCGCGTTTAGCGCAGACGAATCGCTCGTGCTCTTCAAAGGATGTGTCCCACCGGGCATCCCACTCGCAGACGGAATCGACATCCGCCGGACACTTAACGGCGGGGAAGTCTACTCCCGAAATACGCCGAAGCAAGTCGTCATGGCTGAATGGCTGCCGACACCGGAAGGCGATGCGTATATACACGCATGGCGGGACGGAAGTGTCATCATCTCCCGGCGAACTCTGCCATACGATTCCCCGACACGCATGATGCTTCCGGATCTGGGGTCCATCGAATCGGTGGATTACGGCCTGGACCCGCGATTCCCCCTGGTGCGCAGCAGTTCGACCGTGGGCGTGGTCGACCTGGAACGCGCCGTCAACGATGCGGTGAAGTTCTCCCCGGACGAGTCGTTCACCACCGAAGGACTCCGCGGCGAGTACTTCTCCAACCCTGACTTTGCAGGGACGCCGGCGATTATCCGGCAGGATCAGTGGTTTAGCCTCCGCCAGAATTCATTCCCCACGGGTTTTCCAACCCAGTATGTATCGGTCCGTTGGACCGGATTCATCCGTCCCAGGGTTTCGGGCGAACACCTCTTCGCACTTCAAGCAAGCGCGTCCGGGAGCATTTGGCTGGATGGCCAAATCGTGGCGAATTCCAGCGAACAGGTCACGCAATCCACCAGAACACTCGAGGCAGGACGGCTCTATGCCATCCAACTTGAACTTGGGCACAATAGCGGATGGGAGCCCTTATTCGCATTTACCGTCAATCCGCCGGGGTTCCTCACCGCATTCGAAGGCGGACACTCAAGTGCGGTGACAGATCTTGTCGTCACTGCTGATGGCTCCCGGATCGTTTCCGCGGACTCCGGCGGGAGCATCGTTGTCTGGGATGCTCCAGCAGGGGCGTTGATCAGGAGGATCGTACCCGAAACTCCGGCACAGGCGTTGGCAATTTCGCGAGACGGGCGCCGATTCGCTACCGACGACTCTGCGGAGGGAGTACAAGTGTGGGACACCGAGTCCGGGCTGCTTGTGCAGACGATGGACACGGACGGCGGCACGGTACACGGACTGGATTTCTCACCTGACGGAAACCGAGTCGTCGCCGGATCAGATATCGGTCGTGTCCGTTCTTGGGATGTTGAGACCGGTGAGCTTCTGTCGTCATGGACTGTTGAGAATAGCAACATCATCACAGCCAAGTACACGCCCGACGGTACCAAACTCGTCACCTGCTCGGATCGTGTCCGATTCTGGAATGCTGCCGATCTTGCACCCGCCGGAGAGCTTGACGTCCCACTATCGGGTTTTGGCTGCTTCGATTTCGCCTTTTCGCCCAGCGGCGATCAACTGCTCGTGGCCCTTAACGGCGAGGCGGTGCTGATTGACTTGCAGGCTGGCGAAATCAGCCGGACGCACGAGACAAATGGCCGCCGAGTTGCCTTCGCCCCGGACGGACAGCATTACTTGATCGTGTCCCCGGTGGATCTTCCTACGATCTACTCTACCTCAACAGGGCAGATTGCATGGAGTGGAGACGAGGTCTCAAACGCGGCGGATTTTCAGGCGGACAGCACCGTGGCCCTCGCCGATCAAGTGGGGAACATCCTGCTTCGGGACAGCGAGAGCGGCGTTCCTCGTGGAACCCTTCGAGCGGTCTTCACACCGACAGCCTCAGCGATTTCACCGGATGGAAGCTTGGTCGCCACGGGCCAGTCTGATGGGACAATTCTCGTCTGGGACCGTTGGACCCGCGAGGTGAAAGCGGAGATGCTCGCTCACACGGGCTCGGTGAAGGACTTGGCATTCAGCAGCGACGGGCAACGGCTCCTTTCGGGGTCCGAAGACCGATCCGCCAGACTTTGGGAGGTGGCATCAGGCAATCAACTTCGTCGGTTCGACGGACACGCTGGGGAGGTGAGCGCCGTCGTCTTCCTCCCGGATGAGCGCTCCATTGCCACAGGCTCAACAGAGGAGGCTGCCCTCAAACTCTGGTCCATCGATACAGGCACCAGCTTCGCCGAATTCGCGGAGTACTCAGACGAGCTTCAGGTGTCCCCCGATGGCGGTTTATTGGCTTCAGCCCGATATGGGGAGGAGCTTGCTGTGATCAACCTCCAGGATCTGACCGTGGCCAAGGAGGGCATCGTTAACCAGGGGAAGGGAGAGGTGGCTTTCTCTGCCTCGGGAAGCCGCATTGCCTACAATCCAGCGGCCTCCGAAGATGTCGGCGTCGGGTTTCACGATCTTGTGTCAGACGAGTACGTTCGATCTATCCCACTTCGCGGCCGCGGGCGGTACACCTTCGCCTTCTCGCCCAACAAGCTCGATCTTCTTTCTGGCGATCCTGAGGGCACCCTCACCCTCACCCCGCTCAACGAACCAGAACCCGCCCTGGAGTTGCGAGAGTTCACCAACGCGGTGGCTTCGGTGGCGTTTCGCTCTGTTGGCACCGACGGCGGTCTGGAGGTGGCGACCATCGGTCGAAGTGACAACTCGCGGTTGGAAATCCGCCGATGGGAAATGGCGACAGGCGAGGGTTTGTCAGTCAGGGCGCTTCCTTCCCAGGCCCGGTCTTTCCTGCTCCCGTCCAATCCGAACCGCTTCGCGACCGTGGGCGACCGCACCGTCGATCTGTACGATGTTCGCAACCCGTCGGTGCCGCTGGCGCACTATGACCTATCAAGCCAGCACGCCTCGGCTCTGACCGCCGTGGCGTTCTCCCGTGATGGCTCGCTGATGGTGACCGGCGATGGGGCCAATGTGGCGATCGTTTGGGACGCGGCCACGGGGGAGCCTCTGAACGGCTTTGGGGAACACACGGGCAGTATCCTGTCCCTGGACATTTCGCAGGATGGAACCAGAGTCCTGAGTGCATCGCAGGACCAGTCCGCTCGCATTTGGGACGCACAGACCGGGATACAATCGGTGCTGGTTGACGGCGCAGGTTCGGACATCACGAGAGCTGTTTTCTCCCCGGACGGACAGACTTTCCTCGTGGCATCCGGGACGGCGCTTCGCTTGTTTGCCGCGGCAACCGGCGTCCTGCAGTGGGAGGTGCCGTCGGCCCACATCGGCATCATCCATGACGCGGTGTTCTCCGAGGACGGGCATCGCATTGCCACGGCCTCGGAGGACAAGACGGCCAAGGTCTGGGCCACTGCTGACCTCAGCGAGTTGCGCATCCTCAACCGTCATGTCGGCGCCGTCACCAGCCTGGCGCTCTCGCCCGACGGCTCGCGGCTGCTGACCGGTTCCGACGATGGTCTCACCTTCCTTTGGGACACGGGTCCCGCTCCCGAGACGGGGCCCATCACCCCGACGATCCGCACCAAGGACAAGATCCTGATCGTAGCGGGAGGGGGCGCCTACACGGGCAATGGCATCGCGCGCCAAACACGTGGCCTTGCGGAGTTCGCCCACTACGCCGCCACCCTACGCGGCTATGATGCGGATGCGGAAATCATGTACCTGTCCGCCTTCCCAACCATCCCGAGGCCGACTGTCGACGATCCCTTGAGGGAAGTGGAAAACACCAAGGTCGACAATCAAGGGCCGCCCACCAAGGAGGATGTGGCCAGCGCGATCACTGGCGAATGGGCGAGAGATGCGCGACGCTTGATCCTGATCTTCCTCGATCACGGGGAACGGTCGGGTGGAGAGGTCTACTTCCTGATCGATGGCACGACAAATCCGCGGCAACTGATCTCGGCCAGCGAGTTGGATGCGCTTCTGGACGAGGCCCAGTCGGGCCCGGACCCGCTCGATGAGGCGATCCTCTATGTGGACATGTGCTACGCGGGGGGATTCCTGACCCGGTGCGCCGAGGCTCCCACGGCGCAGACCGCGCGCTATGTCATCGCCAGCACCAGCATCGATCGCCTCGCTTCTTTCGGCGGCTCGACCGGCCAGTTGAGCTTCAGCGGCTTCTTCTTGTCGGCGGCGCTTCAGGGCAGCACACTGCACGAGGCCTTCATCCGCGCCAGCGAGGCAATCAAGGCCTTGGGGATTCCCTCTGCCGCGCCCCAGAACCCGGCCATGGACGACGATGGCGACGGTGTCTATACAGGACTGGATGGCTTGAGGCTCCGCCTCCATGTGCTGGGCGCGGTGCCGGCCTTCGGCAACCTGCCACCCCAGATCACCGACACGCGCGGGGACCTGACCCTCCCGGAAGCACAGGACGTGGAACTTTATGCCGAGATGGGAAGCGGTGGCGTGGATGAGGTCCGGGTGTTTGTTTGTCGCAGAGGCGCCAGCTTCGATCCCACGCAGCCGATCACCGATTACGTCGAATTGCTTCTCACCCGCGAGGGCACGGGAAACCGCTGGAGCGGGACGCTGGGGGCAAATGCCTTCCCCTATCGGGGCACCTACACCGTGCTCTACACCGCGGCTAAGAACGACTCGTTGCTTCCTGAATTGAGCCTGCAGGCCGAGCCCGTTGAGGGGAGCATCGTGATCGAGACCGGCGAGGCCCCGTCGCCGGTGGAGTCCTGGATGGCTTACTGATTCACGTCGCGCCCGCGGCCAATTCCCGGAAGTGCTCCAGCACATGCCGGAGTTGGTTGCGGATCGCGTCGGAGAAGTTTCCGGTGTCGATGCGTTCCTCGGCCTCGGCCAGGATTTCACGGGTGCGTTCGGCGGTGATCTGGGTGAACTGGCCACAGCCCTTGCACTTCTCGATGTAGCGCCCGTCCACGAAGGTCTGTCGCAGCGCCACGCCGGTATCCGAGTTGAACTGCTCCTCCATGGGGCGTTCGGCGGAATTGCCGAGGCTCGTGTCCAAGTAGCAGCACGGCTTGAGGTTGCCGTCGCGCTCGACGATGATCTGGCGCCAGGCCGATGGGCAGCCGTAGCGCACGCCGGGCGCCACCGGTGGGGTGGGTTGTTCCTTCCACGGGAAGGGAATCTGGTAGAAGAACACCGTCTCCAGATCGAGCTTTGCCGCGAGGCGTTGTGCGCGGGCGAGGTTGAAGCGGAAGACACGCGTCCCGACGATGGAGGCGTGGGCGTGCTCGGGAAAGTCCAGCACCAGGTTGCTGAAGGCCAGCTTGTCCGCCCCCAGTTTCTTCGTCAGGCGCACCATCGCGTTGAGCTGCCAGACGTTGTACTTGCTGATGGCGCAGGCGATGTGGACGCGCGGCGTCTTCTGGCCGCGGGCATTCCGGCGGCGGATCAGTTCGCCGACATTGGCGACCACCGTGTCGAAGTCGGCGCCGCTGCGCAGGAAGTTGAAGGTGCGCGGCGTGGCGCCGTCCATGGAGACACAAAGCTCGTCGAGGCCCGAATCGAGCACCTGATCGATGCGCTCGCTGGTGAGGGACATGCCGTGGCTCGACGTCATGCAGTAGGTGCCCTGCGCCTTGGCGGCCTTGAGAAACTCGAAGAAGCTCTTGTTCAGGAAGGGCTCGCCGAGGCCGTAAAGGCCCGTGCGGTGGCTCACCTCAAGGTGCGGGACCACGGGGGCGAAATGCTTGTCCTTCATGAGGCCCGAGCGGATTTCGTCGCCGAAGGTCTGGCGTGGACAGAAGGGGCAGCGGATGTTGCAAACCACGCTGACAGCAACGTCGTAGTGGGTGGGGCGCGCGTGGGTTCGGGGGGACAGCCAGGTGCTGTCGAGCAGCGCCAACACATCGTTGACGGCGCGCGGGTGATCCAGCGGCCAATCGATGGTGGCCTTGCTCCGAGTGGAGGTTGGGTCGGGAAGCTCGCTGGGGATGAAGGGGTCGGCAACGCTCATGGCCACTTGGAATTAGTGCCCACGGCGAGCCCCGACAAGGCTTTTCGACCTGTGGAGGGCCCGTGAATCGCCGTCAAGCTGACGAGCGATCGGATGCCCTTCAGTCAGGTTGGCGTCGATGGTGCTTGCCGCCTTCGGATGGGCGCGACTCGAATCGCTCTTCTTTGCGCTTTCGCCGGTTTCGGCTGACTGCCACGGTCCCGCCAGAAAACGCCACTCAGGGAGTCCTCCGTTGCTGAAGATCGGTATGCTTGTGTTTCCAAAAGGCCTGATCGCCCCGCAGGTCTACCGTGTCGCCGATACGCTCGGACCGGCCGTTGAACTCAAGCCGATCACCCTCGGGGGCGTCCCCACCCAATCGCCGGTCAACGAACTCCGCCGCTATCGCCTCCGCACCACCGACGAGGTGACCTGGGGCGATCAGGTCGTCACGATCCTGCGCATTGTGAATCCCCAGGACGCGGACTTCTATCGCTACGAGATCGAGGACGAACTCGGCGGCAATCAGATCGTCACGGAGGCCGAACTTCAGATTCACGAGGGCTCCCTCTCGCCGGAACCCGCCACGATGCTGGCCCAGGGTGACCTTGCCCCGTGGGAGCTGACCCGCGCCCGCGTCGATCTGCTCGATGCCTACTTCAAGACGACCGCCCGCAGCCTGGGCCTTCTCGGCTATCTCGGTGCCCGCATGTTGCCGATCCCCCACCAGATCAACGCGGCACGGTATGCGATCCAGTTCGCGCGCATGAGGTTCCTGCTCGCCGACGAAGTGGGCCTTGGCAAGACGGTCGAGGCGGGCCTCATCGTCGCGACGCTTCGCAAGTACTTCAGCGACTGGCAGACCGCCGTCTTCGTCCCCGAATCGCTCGCCGCCCAGTGGGCCTTCGAGATGTACGGCAAGTTCGGCAAGCTCATCTACGCGCTCAGCGAGGACGACTTCGACGAGGACGAGGACGGCATCATCCTCCCCCACGAACGCATTGCCAGCTTTGCCGAGTCGCACCAGCCCGAGATCATCGTCGTCGACGAGGCCCACCGCGTGCTCCGCGACCCCGAAATGGTTGCGGCCCTGACCAAGCTCAGCCGCAACGCCCACGCGGTGCTGCTGCTGACCGCCACGCCCGTCTCCGACGACGTCGGCAACCTGCTCAAGCTCCTCCACATCCTCGATCCCGAGGCCTTCGCCAAGATCACGACGGCGGACAAGCTCCGAGACCTGCAATCGCGCGCGGGCAAGGTGGAGGCGGTGCTCCAAGCGATCCGCAAAGCGGCGCCCGACCACGATGAAATCCTCTCCGCATGGAAAGCCACGGGGCTTCGTGATGGCGAGATCGAGCAGCATCTCGCGGACGCGGGCGAGGATGAGCTTGGGCGTCACGATCTGCATCGCATGGCGGCCCTCATCACTGATCGATACTATCCGGGCGCGCGCATCCTGCGCTATCGCCGCAAGTTCCTGGCGCAGGACAACGCCCTCCCCTTCCGCGTCGTCGACACGCTCCCCTACCGCGCCTCCGGCGAGGAATCCGCTGCCATCCAGCTCGCCGATGAATGGTTCGACCTGCTGAAGGATGCCGGGCTTTCCACGGACCCGCGCGCGCAGCAGGTGGCCGGTGCCCTCTTTCAGGCGACCTTCAGCAGCCCGCTTGCGCTCGCCGATTGGCTCGCCATGCGCGAAGGCGACACGGAGGAGGAAGAGCGTCCGACCGCCGACCCAATCCTGCTGGCCCGGCGCGCGTTCCTCGGCCTCGATCCGCTCGATGGCGAGGAGGAATGGCTGGATCGCGCGCGGGAACTAACCACCAAGTGGCAGCGCGCCACGCGGTCGCTCGACGCACAAGGCCGCGCCCTCGCGCGCACGCCCCGCTACGCGGCGCTGCTGGCCTTCCTCAAGGCCGCGCTGGCGGAGGAACCGGACGGCCACGTCCTCGTCTTCACCGCCTTCGAGGCCAACGTCCATCCCCTCTACCTGCTCCTGCGCAAGGCCCTCGACGGGGTCGCGGAAGTCTACGAGATGTGCGGTCGCCAGCCGCGACTGGAGCGCGAGAAGAACGCCTTCGAGTTCCAGGAGTTCCCCTCCGGCAGCGTCCTCATCAGCGACGAGCTTGGCGGCGAGGGCCGCAACTTCCAGTTCTGCTCCCACGTGGTCCACTTCGACCTGCCGCCGGCGCCTTGGACCGTCGAGCAACGTATCGGTCGCTGCGACCGTGTGGGGCGCGACGAGGAGTTGGATGTGGACTCGCAGGTCATTGTCGCCGAGGGGCATCTTGACGAGGCCATCTTCCAGTTCCTAGCGGAAGGGGTCGGTGTCTTCAACGACTCCATCGCCCCCATCGAAGGAGAGCTGGACACGGTTGTGCAGGACATGATGACCCGCCTGATCGAGGAGGGTTCCGAGGGTATCCTCGACCGCATCGAGGAAGTGGCCGAGCAGTTGGAAGCGGCCCGCGAGCGCGAGAACGCCGACCTGCTGGTGCGCAGCGCCGTCGGCGTGCAGGAGGCCCGCCGCATCGCCAGCGAGCTGCGCGACGACGAGGAATTGCTGCACCTGCGCGAGGCAACGATCCGCTACGCGCGGCTGTTCGACTCGATGGTCGACGAACAGGCGAGCAAGCGGGTCGCCTTCACCGTCGGCGAGTTCCATTCGCTTTCAGCCATGCCCGGGATCCTCCCCGAGATGATCGGCCTTTTCGATCGCAAGGAAGCGGTGCGCCACGAACGGCTCGACTTCTTCTCGCCCGGGCATCCGCTGGTGCGCGCGCTGGCCTCCACGTCGATGGTGGATAGCCCAGACCGCACCGCCGTCGTGCGACGCCGTGGCTTGCGCAAGGCCGCCGTGGTGTTCAACTTCCGCGTCTCGATCCCGGCCGAGTTCTTCCACTTCGTCCGTTCACTCGAAGCGGACCTGCGCCCACCGCTCCTGTCCCGCTCCGCGTCCCTTTTTGGTACACGCATGTACCGGCTGGCGCTGGACATCGAGGGAAATCCGATTCCCAACACCCCCGCGAACGCAGCCTACTTCCAGCTCTACGGCCCCGAGGACACGGACCTGTCCGAATCCTCGACGGTGCTTCGCGCCCTCCCCGAAGGCTGGGCGGAAACCGCGGAGGAACTTGCCGCCATCGCCCAGGAACAGGCCGAGGACTTCGCCGCTTCGCTTCATGAGAAGCGCTTCTCCGAGTTCGAGGATCTCGTCTGCGAAGTGATCGCGCGCGTTCGCTCCGCCAGCAATGACCCCGAGGAGGAAGTCGCCTCGATCACCGAAAAGCTGACTGAGCTTTCCGTGGATCTGGATGCGGTTTGGGTGCTGCTCCCCGCGAAGTGAGCCCCCGAGCGGTCGGCCCGATTTTCTCTTTTCGCCTTTACGGGAAGTCATTTTGCCTTCAGGGAGTCGGCCGGTGAACTTGAGAGACGACCTTCGCGAGCGGTTGATTCGATACGGTACCACGGCGACCGGTCCACAACAGGACATCGTCCGTGACTTCATCACCCTGCTCGACCAACCCGCGGACCCCTTCTCCCGCGAGTCCTGGGGCGGGCACATCACGGCCTCGGCTTTTGTGACCAACCGCGAGCACGACGAGTTTCTGCTGGTGAAGCACCGCAAGCTCGGCATCTGGCTTCAGCCAGGAGGCCACGTGGAGGCCAGTGACGACGCCACCGTCCTGGACGCGGCGCTGCGCGAGGTGGCCGAGGAGACGGGCCTGGGCGCGATTCCCCTGCTGGACGGCGCGATCTTCGATCTGGACATCCACGAAATCCCCGCCCACGGCACCGCTCCGGCGCATCTGCACTACGACGTCCGGTTTCTCGTGGAAGCCATCGATGGCTCAATCCTGACAATCAGCTCCGAGTCCACCGACATGAGGTGGTTCACGCCCGCAGACCTGGCCCGATTTCCCCTCCATCCTTCGCAACAACGCCTGGCCAAGGAACTCGTGAAGCTCGTCGCCGCAGAGCGCCAGCCAATCCCGGCGGTGCAATGGATGACGGGTTAAACCAAAGGCGAACGAAGCAAGGCAGAGTGGGCATCCTGCCCGTGCTACCTATTGCGATGGATCAGCAGCATCCAGATCCCGTCGGCGACGCGGGTCTTTTCCAGAACTGCGTGTCCGTCTTCCTCGACGGAGCGGGCCACGTTGAGAAGTGGTTCGCCCTCTCGGAGAGTCACCTCCAGCAAATCACCCGGGGCCAATTCCTCCAGCTCCAGCTTCGTCTTCACGAAGGTCATCGGGCACAGGTCCCGGGTGATGTCGAGCTTTGCGCGGGTCATGGGTATTCGGCCGTGGAGTCGGGAATCAGATCCGCAGCGTCGAGCTTGCGGAGTTCCTTGGACGAGCGGGAATTGCGTACCGGTGGCGGCGGATAGAAGCGGGTGAGCCCGCCGCCCTCGACGCATTCGGCCAGCGTCATGGCGTCGAGCACATCGAAGAAGGCCTTTCGGGCGCGGAAGAGTGTCCCCTTCAGCTTGCACGCGGGGGTGATGACGCACTTGTTGTTCTCCGCGTCGAAGCATTCGACCAGGATCACTTCCCCCTCCATCAGTCGCACCACGTCGCCGATACGGATTGCCGAGGCGGGTCGAGCCAGTTGTATGCCGCCGGCCCGTCCGCGCTGCAAATCCAGGTAACCGGCGTGCCCCAGTTCGTTCACCACCTTGACCATGTGGTTCACCGAAACCCCATAGGCGTCGCAGACCTCGCGGGTTGTCACGAGCCGGTCGGGAAAGCTGGCCACGTAAAGCAACAATCGAAGGGCGTGGTCGGTGTACTGGGTCAGGTGCATGGCGGAAAAGCTCCAGATTGTACTGTCTGTGTTCGATGCGGCTTTCGTGCCGGTGCGCGGCAGCTGTGGTGTAATTACCCGCATAAATCCAGCAAAGTCAAGGGACTCAGAATTTTATGTTACATATCTTATGCGTATTTTTGTGTCATGCCTTACCCATACCCATGCGCTTCCCAACGTCAGGGCGATACAGATTCGCCTAACTCCACTGTACTCAACACAGCGCATAAACATGCATTGTTGGCACTACTTATTCTAAGGAGAGTATCGTCGCCGGAAACACGGCGGCACCCGACACCAAGAGAGAAATCGAGTAACACCCAATGAAGAAGATGTTCCTCCTCGCCACCATCGTCGCCACTGTCGCCGCCACGAGCGGTTCGCCGGGCCCGGCCCAGCAGATTGTGGAGATCACCAACAGCTACACCGGCGAGACCCTGGCCAACAACAAGCTGTTCGTCCCCGAGGGCGATGGCCCCTTCCCCGCCGTCGTGGTGATGCACGGCTCGGGCGGTCTTTGGAGCAACGACAACGTGCAGGCGGGCGTGATGACCGGTCACTTCGAGGAATGGGCCGAGACCTTCACCGATGCGGGCTATATCGCGCTCTTCGTCGATAGCTACACGCCGCGCGGCCTGGTGACCTTCTCCAGCAAGCGCCCCTCCGACAACCCGCTGGTGGACGATGCGCTGGCCTCGGACCGTCTGGTTCGCCCGCAAGATGCGTACAGTGCCCTCGCCTTCCTGCGGGAACGCGACGACGTGATCGACAACCGCGTCGCCCTGATGGGCTTCTCGCAGGGCGCCCAGAGCGTCCTCGCCGCGGTGGTCGACCCGAGTGTGACGCAGTTCAAGACCAACTGGACAGTTTCCCGCGAAGTCGTGCAGGCCAATGGCACCTACAAGAAGACCACGGTCGCCGCCAACCAGCCGGTTACCGTCAGCAACCCGGCCACGGAAGGCTTCGCCACGGTGATCGCCTACTATCCCGGTTGCGGGTTCAACAGCTACTTCGGCGGCAGCAGCTCGACCGTCAGCAAGCTCTACATGCCCTACGCGCCGACGCTCATGATCCACGGCGACCAGGACCCGCTCTACGCGGACAACCTCTATCCGGTGGCCTTCACCAACAAGTCGAAGAACCACGCGAACTTCATCGGTCGCGCGGCGCATGCGCTCCCCATCACCGACGCCAACGATCAGCCGGTGGTGACGAACAACCCGCTCTATCATGAAATCGTGCCCGGGCTTGCCCACAGCTTCGACGAGCTGGATCCGGACGAAGATGGCTACGACGAGATGATCGCCACGCGGGCGAAGGTCGTCGCCTGGCTGGACGAGTACCTGAACTAATGCGGCGAGCTGCAAAATGGACCCGGCGCGGACGTCGGGTCCATTTTGTTTCGGCCTCGATCAAGGATTGAGGTTACGATCACTTTCGGCGGGCCGACCAATCGGCGCTCGCTGATGCTTTCGATTGCGCTAGGGGGGGGCCTTCCCACGATGGGCCGACCTTGCCCGGAAGCAATTGGCTCATGTCCCGCCTCATCGTCGCCCTGCCCGCCTACAACGAAGAAGAATGCCTCCCTCCCCTGCTGGAGGCCTTCGGCCAACTCTTCGCCAAGCTGCCTAAATCCGCCAACCCCATTGTGATCGTTGTCGATGACGGGAGCAAGGACCGCACGGCGGAAGTCACCGAGAAGCTGGCGGAGACGCTGCCGGTTCGCCTGGTGCGTCACGGGGTGAACAAGGGCCTAGGCGAGGCCATCAAGACCGGGCTGCGGGCGGCCTTGGAGGAATCGAGCAGCGACCGCGACGTGATCGTCTGCATGGACGCCGACGATACCCACCCGCCCGACTATGTGGTTCCCATGCTGAAGCTGATCGAGGACGGCGCCGATCTGGTGATCGCGTCGCGCTATCGCAAGGGCTCGCGCCAGATCGGGGTCCCTTTCCATCGCCAGATGATGAGCTTTGGCGCCTTCGTGCTCTTCCGAATCTTCCTGGCGCTACCGGGCGTGCGCGACTATACCTGTGGCTTCCGCGCCTATCGCAGCGGCCTCGTGAAGCGGGCCTTCGATACCTACGGCGACGACCTCATCACGCGAAACGGCTTTGCGTGCACGGACCAGTTGCTGGTGAATATCGCCTGTCTGGGACGCGTGCGCATGGAGGAAATTCCCTTCATCCTGCGTTATGATCGGAAGAAGGGGCCCTCGAAGCTGAACCTCGGCGTGACGATCATCGAGACGTTCCGACTGCTGGCGACGGCCCGCAAGCGCCTCAAGAGCAGCGGCGTCATCTGAGCGCCATCACGACGCCATCCAACGGAGCGTCCCCGCAATGTCCGATCACACACCACTGACCGTTCCCGTCGTCCTCCACGCCCATGGGGAGGGAATCCCCCTCCCGGAATTCCAGACCCCGGGGAGCAGCGGAGTCGACCTGTGCGCCGCCATCACGGAGCCGCTTCGCGTCGATCCGGGCCGCATTGTCCTGGTGCCGACTGGTCTATCCATCGCGCTGCCGGTCGGGTTCGAGTTTCAGGTCCGCGCGCGCAGCGGCCTAGCGCTCCGCCACGGGATCGCGGTGCTCAATTCGCCGGGGACGGTCGACGCCGACTACCGCGGTGAAATCAAGGTGATCCTTGCAAACCTGGGTCCCGAGCCCTTTATGATTACCCGCGGGATGCGCATCGCCCAGATGGTGCTGGCCCGCGTGGAGCTTTTCCAATGGGAGCCCGTCACGGAGCTTCCCACCAGCGACCGCGGTGATGGTGGCTTCGGCCACACCGGTCGCTGACCCCACCCACGACTTTCCACCACGAAGGAGCCACACCCATGTCTGATACCGAAAAGCCGCGCAAGAAGAGAGGATGTCTTGGCTGTCTCGCCAAGCTCTTCGTTCTGGCGATCCTGCTGATCGTCGGCGCTGGCCTCGCCCTGAGCCTCATCCTCCCCGGCGTCGTCAAATCGCAGGCCGAGACCATCGGCACCCAGATGCTCGGAACGCCGGTGACGATCAGCTCCGTCTCCCTTTCGATCTTTGGCGGCAGCGCCGAGTTCAAGGGAATCGCCATCGCCAACTACCCGGGCTTCAGCGCCAAGAACATGGTCTCCGTGGACAGCGCCGGCGGCGACCTTTCCATGACCAGCCTGCTGGCGGGCAACCTGGTGATCGACAGCGTCTGGACCACCAAGCCGGTCGTGAACCTAGAGGTGAATCGCAAGGGTGAGCAGAACCTTAAGGTCCTGATGGAAAGCCTCCCGAAGGCCGAGGACACCGCCACCTCCGACACGCTGACGACGGAAGACACGGCCCCCGCGGCGCCCGTCGCCACGCCGCCCGTGCTGCTCAGGAAGCTGACCGTCTCCGGCATCGCCATCAACTTCATCGACGACTTTGCCGCCCCGGAGATGCTGACCTCCTCCATGACCGTTGGCGAGTTCGGCATCGCCGATCTGGCCATCCCGTCGCTCGACGACAAGAACGCCACGGGCATCATGACGGCCACCGTGAAGGACTTCCGCGTGCGCACGCCGGAGCACTTCGCCCAGCCGGAGTTGGTCACATCGAAGTCCACCACCATCCGCTTCGATGTGGGCAAGACCGTGGCGACGCTCTCCGCTCCGGAGCGCATCCTCGACCTGGTGGAACTCCAGAACGACGGCACGGCGGTCTCCACGGAGACCAAGGTCGCGAACGAAAACGACCCAACGCCGCAGAACATCCGCGAGTTCATCCTCATCGCCATGAACACCAGCGTGCCGGGCGAGCCGAAGACCTTTGCACAGCTTGATGAAGAGGCGCGCGCAGCGAAGGAGCAGGCCGCCAAGGAAGCTGAGGAGAGCGAGACCTCGACGTCGGAGATGCTCAGCGGTATCTTCAAGAGCGCTCTTGCCGCGGAGGGGGAAGTCAGCGCCGCCGTTGCCGAGGAAGCACCGGCAGTCGCCCCCGCCGGGCAGGTGAATCAGATCCTCGTCGGAACCGTGACCGTCACGGACTTCACCTTCCAGAACCTGAACATCGCGGATCCGCGCCAGAACGTCCGCATCCTGAAGACTGCGGTCGACTTCAAGAACTTCGCCTGGCCGGCCCAGAAGGATCTGATCAGCGAGGTCGCCGTGCGTACCCATCTGCTGGACGACGAGGGCAAGGTGTCGCTCAAGGTGCGTGGCGACCTGGTGGGTGCCATTGACGGCAAGCGCCTTGACGTGACTGCCGACGTGGTGAACCAGCAACTCGCCGGACTCCCGGAAATCGAATCCGGCCGTCTATACAGCACGCTCAAGCTGGCCATCGAGAACAAGCGCGCGGTCGGCGAGCTTCAGTTCAACACCAAGGGCTTCAAGTTCGCCCCCACAGCTACCTCGCGGGACGAGAAGACAACGCTGGGTGGGACCTTCTCGGCCATCGGGCAGACGGTCGGCAAGTCGACGGTCGAGACGAGTCTGGCGGCACAGGAAAAGTCCGGCGCCAAGCCCTTCATCGTGCCCATCGACTACAGCATCGAGTCCTTTAGCCTTGAAGACCTCACCAAGGGCCTTCTCAGCGCCATCACCCAGAACATCGGCGGGTCGCTCAAGTCCGGCCTCGAAGGCATCATGAATCAGGCGGGTGAACTGGGCAAGAACCTGAACACCGAGGCGCTCAACGAGAACCTGAACAAGGCCACCGAGTCACTTGGCGATCTGGGTGGCAAGGCGTCCGAGTCGCTCGACGGAGTTTCCAAGGAGGCTGACAAGGCCGCCAAGGAAGTGCAGGGGGCGCTGGATGGGCTCTTCGGGAAAAAGAAGAAGAAGGACGAGTAACGGACCGACGAAGCATGAAGTCTCTGCTGGGGCGCCCAATCGGGCGCCCCATTTCGTTATCAGGGCCGGGAGTCGAGGGGCGCTGCCGCTTTCTTCTGGACCCGTCGCCCCGCGCCTGTGGATGCTGTCGATGATCAGCGATTATTCCCAAACAGGGGGTTTTCTTCCTTGAGAAAGTTCTTTTTGCTAGGCTTCGCCTTGGTCCTGGCCTGCGTCGTGGGCGCTCCTGCGGTCGCGGCGGATTGTAACAACAACGGCATCGACGACTCGATCGAGCTCTACGACTTGTCTGCCTCAACGGCAGCGAACTCGTGCGGCGAGGCGATGCAGGTCGGGCCGACCATCACCTACGCGGGCACGACGGTCGGCGCCACAAACGACGGAGCGGCGAACTGTGGCGCATCGTCCTTGTCGCCCGATGTCTGGTACGCCTACACCCCCGCTGCGTCTGGAACGGCGCTCATATCGCTTTGCGGGTCGAGCTACGACACGGTGCTGTCGCTCCACGCTGGCTGCGGTATCGCGCCAATCGCCTGCAACGACGATAGCTGCAGCCTCCAGTCGACGCTGACCGTCACTGTGGTCGAGGGTCAGGAGTATCTGATCCGCGTGAGCGGCTACAACGGTGAGGCAGGGGCTTTCCAGCTCACGATCGACGGCCCGCCTTCATTCTACGGCGCGGGCCTCGACGTGGATGGCGACGGCGAGTTGGACGACTGCGGGTCGCTCATCTCGGCGGTCCCGACCCGCCCCTATGCGACCTTCGTTTTCAACGACGCCCCCCCGACGCAGGTCCTCACGATCAACGCCTCCACGACCGCGACGGTGACGCTTACCGCCAGCACCGGGGCCTCGTGGTTGGACCTCATGCCAGAGATCCAGTCGTTCGATGGCTCCACCACGGTCGCCATGAGCTTCGACCCGAGCGCCTACAATGAGGCGATCCAGCTCACGGACTTCATCACCCTGAGCGCCGTGGCGGGGCCCACCTCCAGCACGCTCACCCTTCCGGTCACATTCAACCTGATCGAGCCGGTTCCCCAGTTCGTGCTGTCGCCAACGGGCCTTAGTGTCACGGCGCGACAGGGAGACGGACCGACGACGCGGGCCCTTACCGTCCGCAATGCCACCGGTCGCGTCGCCCAGGCATCCACCGCCGATTCGGCAACCTGGCTGTCGATTGCCCCTGCGGGGCTTCTTGTCGGGAACGAGCCCACCACCACGACCGTGACGTTCACGCCGGGGACGCTTGGGACCGGCTCCTATTCGGGCGTGGTGGGCGTGTTCTTCGCCGCCAATCCCAACCAATCCAGCCAGTTCGTCACCGCCAACCTGACCATCCTCCCGCCGGACTGTAACGGCAACGGCATCGATGACCCGGAGGAAGTGGCCTCGGGCGCCGCGGCGGACTGCAACGCCAACGGCATCCCCGACTCCTGCGAGCTGAACGCCACCACCGACGCCAATGGCAACGGCAAGCTGGACGTGTGCGAACCCGCGCTCTACGCCAGCGTCCCCTTCGCCGATAACTTCCTCACGCCCTCGCTGGGCAACTGGTGGCAGGTCCGCGGCAAGGAAACCGCGGTCAGCCGCGTTGACGAGGGAGACACGCTGGTCCGCCTCGAAGACCGGAATGGCGCCGCGAATCGACTTTTCGCAGCCGACTTCGAGTCCGACCAGTCCGAGGCCTTCGGCATCAGCACGACCAGCGGCAACGGAATCGAAGACTATCTGGCGAACTTCAGCTATGACTATACGACCTACAATGGGACAACCGCTCCGAATCCCTCGACAACGCCCCGGTTCATCCCTCGCTCGCCCGGTGCTGCCTCAAGCGATCGTTTCGCCCTCAGGCTTGAGGTCAATCAACGCGATGCCACCGGCTCTCCGTCGGGCGTGACTGCCGTGCCGGTGATCGAGGGGACGTCTTCGCTTCGGGACTTCCGGCTGGTGTTCGACGCCTTCACGAACTTCTGCGGCCAAGGTAGCGCCTCAGGCGGCACCGCGTCGGGCACAGGCACCACCGAGTTCCTGGGCGCTGGCATCGCCGAGACGACCGCCACCCCGCTGGCTCCACTCGGCGATCCCACCAACGGCTGGTTCTGGGCCATGTCGGTGGATGGTGGCTCGACGACAGATTATGACTACTATGAATCCACCCGCGACGGTCTTGTGCGCGGCCGCGAGGTCCCCAATTGGTGGAATGCAGGCCTTGGCGCCGTGAATGGCGGCACCGCCCCGTGGCTCGGATTCTTTACGAACCCGGCCCATGAGCAGGGCGGATCGCCTGGAAAAACATGGGTCACGGTTGAGATGATCTACTCCGATCAGTCGGTGCAGCTCTACTTCACGCCGACCGTCGGCACCCAGGCCGGTGTCCGCCAGCTCGTCGCAGAGTGGCAGGCGGGATCACTCGTCGGAGGTGAGCTACCGGGCCTCCCCGCTATCACTTACTTCGATCCGTTCAACTCTGTGGCAGGAAGTCCCGCCGACCAGTTTGCCCTCATCGACAACGTAAAGGTCTTCGACGGCCCCGGCGACGACATTCCCTCGGAGAACCACCTGACACTCGGGCTGAATCTGGAAGGGCAGAGCGGTCCCGTGCTCACCTACCGTGCCCGTGTCTATACAGCCTCCAGCGACGAACCGCTCGTCGGCCCGCAGCGCGATGAAGTCGCCGCCAATGCGGTCCTCATCAGCACCGACCTTGGCGCCAACTGGTACGAAATCGCCAGCCTCCGCCAGCCCACCGGCGGGTTCTCCGTCTACGAAGTTCCCCTCGATCCGATCCTCCAGGATCTGGGCCTTGTCTATACGCCTTACTGCCTCATTCGCTTCAGCCAGACAGGGACGGCGAGCGCCCCTGCTGGTGGCTATGATCTCGACTACGTCAAGGTGCTGACCCCCGCCTTGCAGACGCCCCGTCTCGAGACGAACTCTGGTCCGCTGGACTTCGAAATCGTCGAAGGCGAATCGATTCCGGATGCCTCCTTCGGCGTGTTCAATGGCGGCCTCGGGACCATCGACTTTACGGTCACGTCGTCTGCCGCCTGGGCGACTCCAATCGTCACCGCGGGAAGCACCTCCGGCGAAGAGGTTACCGTCCCTGTTCGTTTCGCGACGGCAGATCTCGGCATCGGAAGCTATGCGGCAGACATCCTGTTCGCCGACGCGGCGACCTCCACCTCGCTGTCCATCCCGGTCAGCCTCCGTGTGCGTCGCCCGACGACGGTTGACTTCAACTTCGATACCGCTTCGCTGCCGTGGAGCTTCCTCGATCCACAGCTTCCCCAGTACGCAGGCGTCGTGACCAGCGACCTGCTCACGACGGGCAGCTACAAGCTCTCGGCCACCGGCAAGGTCGCCGTGGGCTTCCTTGAATCCCCCGTGGTCTCGGCCAGCACCGATCCCTACGAGCCCGCACCGGAAGGTGGACGCGCGGTCCTTGCCGATTCGGACGCCCTCTACGAGGTCGCCTGGGATGCGGATCTTCTCCCCGCTGGCTTTGCGGCTCCAGCTATCCGGTTCCGCGCCTCCAGCCTGGACTTCCATCGTTCGGACATGCTGGTGGTCAGCCCCGAGTTGAAGGGCGGGTCGTCGCTGATCGGCGGCGGTTCCTTCCCCATCGGACCGACCTTCCACCAGGTCTTCCCCGCGCCGTCCGTCGGGTCGGGCGAGCCCATGCGCCTGTTCCTCGACGTCATCAACGCAAGCGACGCCGATGCGCAGGAATCGTCGGTCATCCTCAAGGACGCAGTGCTCCGCTCCGCCGGTCAGCAGAGCTTCTCGCTGCCGCTCGGCACGCCGACTCGAATCATGGAGTTCAACCTCCGGAACAACAACCCGAGCGAGTTCCAGGCAGCCTCGCCGGGCGTCTTCACGGCGCCCGAGTTGATCCAGTTCAACCAGGATGGGCTGTTGCTGGCGGGCACCACGTCCATTGTCGCCGGCAAGGCCAACGCCGAGCTGACACCGCTCATTGTCGGCTGGTGGGAAAGTCCGCTTGTCCCATTCACACAGGTCGCGCCGGGAACCCTCGTCCGCGTCCGCTGGACCATGACCACGACCGCGCAGGACGGCCAGCAGAGCGCCGTTCCCCCGTTCCGCCTCCGCACGAACTCCAACGAGATCGTCTTCGCCTACATGACCATGATCGACAGCATGGCCGACGGCGCTGGTATCCCGATCGAGGGCGAGTCGATGACCTATGACCAGTACTTCGTCATGGAAGACAATGTGACCGAGCAGGCAGGCACACCCAACGCCCGCTCGCTCTGGTCCTTTGCCTTCGACTACATCTATACACCTGATCGCGACGATGATCCCTCCATCGGCGTGATCCTGCAAGGGATCGAAGTCGATGCGTTCCCACAGTAATGCAGTGTATAGACGTCTAGTTGTATAGATGTACAGACACCAAGACAGAAGGGCCGGGACGAAAGCGTCCCGGCCCTTCTTGTTTCAGCGAATGTGACTGCTGGTTACTGCTTGATGTCGATGGGGAGGAGGATCAGCGGCGTCGGGAGGCAGGAGGCGCCGGGCGGAGAGTAGGTGATCTTCACCGTATCCGTCTCGCCAGCGGGGACCGGTGGGAACACCTGGAGGACGGCCATCTCGGGGAAGCCGGTGGTGTTGAGCTTGTTCGAGGGGACGTCGACCAGCCCGGCAGGATGAAGGCCTGCGCTCAGGCGAATCACGTTGGCCATCGCGCCGCACCACTGGGCTCCGCCGCGCGCGTTCCAGGTGAGCACCGCAAGGCCACGACCATCGGAGCTGGAGCGCTTGAACTCGATGTCGTACAGCACGCCGTAGTTCCCCTTCAGGATCGCTTCCATGCCGGTGCTGTGCTCGCGACCGACGACCCAAGGGTCCTGCTTCCCGTCGGCGACCGTCAACTGGCGTGGGCCCGCGGCCGTGTCCACAACGAAGTCGTCCTTCAGCCGCACGGTCAGGTTGGCATTCGGATAGAGGCCGCGCCCTGCGCCGCTCTTGGACTTCATCGGCATGACTTCGGTGATCCGCTCGGAGGCAACGTTCGAGGGGGTCTCGGTGTCCGTCTGCACCACGCTAATGAGCGCCGTCTGGTCGACGGTGAACTCATACCAGCCGTGCACCAGTTCGTCGTACTTGACGACATGCTTTTCCATCGCGGGATCGAGGGGGACTGAAACGCCCGGCGGCACAACGAAGTCCGGCCCGGGGGTCTTCTCCTGGAAGGCGCGCAGGTTGTGCTTCGCGACGGCAAAGTAATCCGTCGTGGGCTCGTAGGTGGCGTAGCTGATGAACTTGACGGTGAGCGGATGCTGGCTGGTGTTCTTGATGACCGCATTGATGCGACGGTCGATCTTCTCCGGCTCCTTCACGCCGTTCACGTTATAGACGTATAGACGAACGATGCCCGGCTTGACGGGCTCGCGCAGCGCCACGGCCTCGGGTACGCGGATGTACTCGGGATCGTCACTGATGATGTACTGGACGTCGGTCGAGTCGGTGCGGGTGTACTCGAGGCGTGGGAACGACTCGGGTTCGAATCCGCTCACGTCGATAGTGTGCCCTTGGGGCGCGGCGAGAATGGCGGCCGTCAGTTCCGGCGAAAGCGCAAACGGGGCGGTGTCCTCCGCCATGACGGATCCCGTCACGGCCAGGATCAATGCAGCAATGCTTTGTCTATACATGGAGAGCCCTCCAAAAGATTGGGGAAGAGTGACTGGAAATTGGACCGGAGGCAAGCGCGTTCAGGCCGGGGTGAGCTCTAGCGAAGGTCCGCCCGAAGCTGTTCGAGCTCCCGCTCGGCGTCGGCGCGTGAGAGTCCCGCCAGCGACGGCGGGATCAGCGACTTGCGCGAGCATTCGAGGAAGGCGTTGAGGGTTTGGATTCGCCGCTGCGCGGCGATCTGACCGGGGAGGATATTGCCGAGGACCTCGCCCACTTGCGCAACTGTCAGGGTGCCGGTGAGCGCCCGCTCGGCGCGGAGCTCCACCAGCACTTCCTTGAAATCGGCAGGCGAAAGCGAGGCCGTTTGCGTCTCGATGTTCGCGCGGTCTTCTGCGCCGAGCGTCGCTGGATCGAGCCCTGCGCGCCGCAGGATCGTGTCGATGTAATCGCGCCGATCCTGCCCTTCGGGATCGAAGACCGGAAGGTGAAGGCCTGCTCGCCCCGATCGCTTGAGATCCGGCGCCAGGTTGTCGGGCCGCGCCGTGAGGAGGATCCACACGATGCGCCCGCGGTTCCGGGGCTCGCCCATCATCTTGATGAGGTTGCCGAAGAGGCGTGACTCGGTTTCATGCGTGTTTGGCCCGGGGCGACCGAACACCGTGTCGGCCTCGTCGATGAAGATGATCACGTTGCCCAGTGCCTCGAGCACATGTCGCAGCTTCTCGAAAATTTGGTCGGTCTGGCCAAAGTACATGCTGCGCAGGTTCTTGAGCACGATGACCAGACGGTCGCACTCGGAGGCCCACGCCTCGAAGACGAAGGTCTTCCCGACGCCATTGGGTCCGGCCACGAGGATGCCGACGGGGGCCACCTCAGGATCGCGCGTGTCGAGGAGCGCCTTGATGCGAGCGAGTTCGCGCTTGAGGGCGCTCGCGCCGATCACATCCGCCATGCTGTGGGCCGGACGGACCATCTCGATCTTGTCACCCAGCTCGCTTTGCAGCAGCCGGTTGAGTGACTCCAGAATGTCCTTCTCGTCCAACGTGTCCGCGCTGTGCGCCGCCTTGAGGAACAGGTTCTGGAGGGTCAGCAGAGTCATGCCGGCGGTCAGTTCCGCCAACTCCTCTGTCGTACGGCCGAGCTTCACCGCGCCGCCCTTCTGCGAGTGCATCCACTCGATGAAGGCGAGTCGCTGCGCCCGATCCGGCAGCGGCACGGGAATCTGGGAAACCTGAGGCAGACGCCGAATCTGTTCGTGGATGGCGGCACTGGTGGCCGAGATCAGGATCACCTGCTCGTTGGAATCGCAGAACGCCGGGTCGGTGAACCACTCGGTCAGGAGGGTCAGCTTCTGTCGGTCGATGTCCGCCAACTGCGCCAGCGGCGCGTCGGGGATCATCGTCTCGCTGTGCTTGATCAGGATCGTTAGGTTCGCCACCCCCGCGCTCGGGTGCATCCGAGCTAGTCGACAGAGTTCCTCCAGAAACCGCAGCGTGACGAAGCTGTAGACCTGGGACTCGGCGATGGCGCGATCGAAGCGCATCCCGCGGTTCCCCTGCTCGCGCGTGGATTCGACAGGACCGTTGGCGTCATGCTGAGAGTAAAAAGTGCGGAGCTTGGCATACTGCTCAGGGCTCGTGAAGGTGACGCCGCGCGCGATGTTGTAGGTGATGACGAAGCGCCCACGGCTCTCCAGACGGGTGGCCATGTAGCGATCGATGTAGCAGAATCGCTTGGGTGAACCCGCCTCGATCAGCGGGCACACCACGCCGAGTCCGTCAACCATGTCGGTGACGCTGCCCGTGAGGAGGAACACGTTCCCCTGACGCGAGAGGAAGCGCGCGGCGATCTCGCGGAGGAACGGCACCAGCTTGTCGTCGGGCAGTTCCTCGACGCTTCCCTGCAATGGAGTGCGGATCATGGGGCCCGTCACATGAGGCGGTCGGTTTCGACGCGTGCGGCGCCGGGCCGTTCCTTGTCCTTGAGCTGCGATTCAGCAAGGAGGCGAGTGAACTCGTCCTGGGCGGCATCGCTCATGCCAGCCGCCATGACTTCCTTGTCGAGCTGGGCCCGGTCGGTGCCTGCCAATTCCTCGGAGAGCTTGGCCTTGGCCTTCACCTTCTGGCGGACCTTCTCGATGGCCTGAAGGTTCTCGTCCTCCAGGTTTGTGCTGAGGCTGGCCATGCGATCATTCAGCGCGGTGATCTGCTTGCTGCTAACGATGTCGGCAATCGCCTCGGCTTCCTTCGCATCCAGCCCGGCGATACGCCCCTGCATGTCGGTGAGCTGGCCCTTGTAGCGGTCGATCTGCTCGCGCATGGTCTGGGTTTCCGCATTCAGCTCGGCGAGGCGGCGCTCCACCTCAGCCTCGCGGGCGTGATAGTCCTGGAACGCCTTCTGGTACTTCTCGTCGCTGGTCTCGCGGAACTTCTCCACGGCGCCGCGCTTCTTGGTTTCGAGGGCACGGTCCTCGGCCTCGAGCTTCTTGATTTCATCGAGCTTCTGCTCCATGACCATCATGAGCTGAGACACCGCGTCACGGACGTCGTGGTACTGCTTCATCCACTTCTCGCGCGTCTGGCGATAGGCCGCCTTCACCCCGGCGGGGGTGGACACAATCGAGTCGGTCCCCTCGTCGACGCGGCTGGCGAGCAGGCCGCCAAGCGTGAAAATGTAGCGTTTGAGCGAAGCGAAAAAGCCCATGTTGGGGAACTCCCCGTTGGCGTTCGTCCAGTCATACGGAGTCGGGGGGAAAATATTCTTCGACTACCCCCTCTTTCCGCCTTCAAAATCGCGATGGAAGTGACTCAAGGTCAAGGTTTTGTGGACCCGCCCCCCGATCACCAATCCAGGTGCACCCCGGCGTAGGCCATGCCGTACCATGCCGTCACACCGAGCAGGCCGATCACCAGGTTGACGAAATTCGAGTAGCTCACCGAGCCCAACGCCACGTTCAGGTCGGGCGCGGTTAGTTTCTCGAAGTACTTGATGGCGACGAGAAGCTCTGGCAGGGAAGTCACCAGGGCCCCCACGAACCAGTGAAGCCACACGAAGATCAGCACGCCGAACACTCCCTCGAGCGTCGCCGTATAGACGTCGGTCCATGCCAGGAAGAAGGCGTTCAGCAGGAAAGTGGATGCGATCACCCCCAAGGTGCCGGCGCCGAACTGCAACCAGCTTTCGTTGTGATCATCATCCGACATGTCATCGAAAAGCTCCGGGCGGCGGCGCTTCAGCCAGGCGTCGACCAACAGGAACACAATGATGCCGATGGCCAAAACGCCCCCCATCAGCAGGATCATGTTACTCAGCTGAGGCGGCTGGTCCTGTCCCTTCGAGAGCATCAGCATCATCGCGATGTAGCCAAACACGAACGTCACCGCGGAGGCCAGCAGGTGGAAAAGCATCAGCTTCCACTCGTACCGCATCAACCGGAGCAGAATGAGGCAGTCGCGAAAACGACCCACCACGAGAAACTTGAGAAGCACCACCACGGGAGCGATCAGGAACATCAGGTAGATATTGGCGAACAGCGAGCCGAGCGGATTCGCAATGCCACCCACGCGGCCCATCGCCATTCCAACAGCCATTGACGCGGCCTCGGGGTTGTTGGTGCTCCCGTTGATGACAAGGGACCGGCTCCGCGGCCCGAAGTACTTCCCGGCAAGACCGGCAGCACTGTTCGTCATCCAATCGGTTGAGTACGGGATGGCCAGGAAACACAGGATGACCATGACGATGAGCGAAAGCAGGATAAAGGGCGTGTCGCCGACGCCCGCATGCAACTGGATCAACAGCTCGGTCAAGGTGGTATGGCTCCTGAGTGGGATGTACACCGCACAAAGCGCAGTGTGCCTTTACTCGTCACGCCCGGAATTATTCTCCCGGCGGCGATCTTCCTTCCAATCGATACGCTTTTTCCCCCGGAGGGCACGCAGGATTTTCTTCTTCTGGGGATCTTCCTCGTCCCCTTCCTTCAACCAGACACTAGGGGGAGGGGCGAAAGGAAGCTCCGGTTCGCTCTTTCCCTTGCTTGCCGGATGATTGCGGGCGCGCTCCTCCTCAAGGGCCTGGCGCTTGCGCAGTGCCTCGCGCAGCGGTTCGCGCATGCGATCCTCCCGCCCGTTGAAGTCCGCCTCGGCGCGACGCCATTCCTCAAAAACTTCCGTGGAGGTCGCTTCAGCCAGCCGACCCGCCCACTCGAGCCCGAGACATCCCTTCCACCATTCGTCGGGAATCACCTCCTCGCCGTCGCGCGCCACCCTCAGCCCCGCCACCACCCCCGTGATCACGGCACAGCGACCGCCCCGCGGCAGCACGTCCTCCACCGCACGCCGCGCCGAAAGCTCCCCCAATCCGCGATAGAGCGCCCAAACGAGCCCCGCCCCGGCGAACCCGTGCTGCACATGCGAAGGCTTGCGCCCATCCGCCTCGTGCTCCCCCGCCGTCACCAGGATCGACTTCACCGCCAGGTCGTCCTGCCCCTCGCGGAGGAGACTTGGCAACGGAGCCAGATGATCGCACAAACGCGCCGCTGGCTTCCCCCAGCCAATCTCCTTCCACGCTCTCAGGTTTCGCGTGATGTAATCTTCCTCGAAGGCCTTCACACGATTAACCAACTCGCGCGCCACCCCCTCGCGATCGAACTTCTTGCCGCCGCCCGCCTCGGCACACAACCGCACCGCAATCGCCACCGCCACGGGAGCTGCCACCGCCACACACTGGCGATGGGTCAACCGCGCCAACCCCGCCGCCATCGCCGCTGGCTCATCCGCCAAGGCCCCCGCAAACCCCAGTAGCGCACAACCAATGCTCTGCGAATCCTCCTCCACTGCCAACCAATCCTCGTCCTCCCAAGGGAAGTCCCGCCGCCAGCGCTTGATCGTACCGCCAAGGGTCTGACCCGGATCACGCAACAGCCCGAAGCCCTCCTCCGCGCCCGAACCGAAGTCGGCCAATGCCTGAATCTCCGCCCCAACCCGCGCCAAGGGACCCCGCCCCGCCTCGTCCTCCACCCGAAACGCCAGACTAGCCAAGAGCCGCTGCCCCGACATGCCATGCAGCCCCGGCAAACAGTTCTTTTCCGGCTTGTCCGGCTGGATGGCACCCGATACCAGATAGCCCTCAGGGCTCGCGCCACCGAGGAGTTGCTCCACACGACCTGGCTTCAAACCAATGAACGGGCGCCCCAGGGACTCCCCCACCAACACAGCCTTCAGAACCGCTCCCGAGTCTCTCGCCATGTACGCACTCCTGTCTCCAGAGGTATCCACCAACATCCCCCAAGTCACATCCCGTGCCAACACTGAAATTTTCCCAACGCCTCGGATTTTGTGCTTGCGCCCACCCCGGTCAGTATAGCCTCCTCTCTCCCCCGCGAGACAGCAACACCGTCCGCGTCGCTAGCGTGCCTCGTTAGCTCAATTGGTAGAGCAGCGGACTCTTAATCCGTTGGTTCTAGGTTCGAGTCCTAGACGAGGCACCATCCAATTTCCTTAACTTAAAGCACGAGAATCCCGGCGATCAGAGTCGTCCGCGCGGCGACTTGCGAAAAGTTGCAAACTCGCGGCTGGACCCTGGCACCTTCCACGGGCACGGCGACGAACTTCCTTACCTGCGTCAGCCTTGCTGATGGCCCCATTCATGGCAGCGTCGGCGATGCCGAAGGTCTTCAGGCGTGAGGGGATCGCGTCTTCGATGGCTTTTGCGGGGATGCTTGCGCGCGAGCACCGTCTCTTGCCGATCCGCTTTTGGGCTACACAGGTGTAGTTGAACCTTCGCGTACAATCGCGACCGGTACCGGAGCCGTCCGAGACCGCAGAGCCACATAGGTCGCACATCAGGCTGGAGTTCAGGACGAACACGTGCCGGGCGTCGTCCTTCCAACCGCCACGCGCTGCACGCTCGTTGGATGTCGACCGTTCGGCGTGCTTCTCCTGCACGTCCTGGGGATGCGAACCAGGCGGTGGCCTCAGGAAGCTGTCACTTCTTTCGGGCGACTTCACGCAACGGAATCGCCTCTGACAAGGTGAAGACCATCACCTCCTCACCAGTGACGGTACTGATGTCCTGATGCAGGCTCAGCACGCTGGCGCCCGTGACGCTTTCGACCATGGACTCCAGAAGTGGTCGGGCTGTTTCGATCAGCTGGGTCCTTACCTGCTTGAGGAGGTCTCTCCCTTTTTCGGCGGGCAGAGACTTGGCCAAGTGCTGCTCGGCTGCGGTCAGCACTCCCTGGAGGCGGATAACGAGGAAGTCTCCCAAGAGATGGGCTCGAATGGTCTTCGGGCCTCGTCCCATGTATTCTCGTTCAAAATGGATAATTCCTTCGCAAATTGCGGCTTCAACTTCACCCTGAGTCTTCATAAATGCCTCGATTCGCGAATCAAATGGGTACGAGGTGAGCGGATTCGGCCTATTTCAAGCGAGCTCGAAGGAAATGGGGTTTCCAGATATCCGGCGCTATTCTTTGGGCACATTTCCGATTTGAAGGCAATGTTTTCCCTTGCGTTCTACCGACGCATGGACTCAGTTGCCCCTTGCTGGGGCTCCAGAATGCAAGCAAAATCCCCCCGGCAGTTGGATAACTAAAGAAAGGGCAGCCTGGCTCAGCCAGGAGGCCAGTTCAAAGAGTAACCCGACGCGGCCCGCACTCGAAAGTGCTGGGCCGCGTCGTTTTTTTTTCTCAGCACGTGTGAAATCCGCAGCGCAAAGGAGTTGGCACCATGTCTGAGATTGAACTGACCAAAGCCCAAATGGTGGCCAAAGCGGCCATCGCCCTGCAACAGCAGAGGACCGGTCATGCTCCCCGAGCGGTGACGGTGGTTCTGAGCGATGAGACTTTGGTAATTACGCTTTACGGGGCCCTGACTCCGGCCGAACGCGCAATGGCCGCAACCCCTGCAGGCGCGGTGCAGGTTCAGGAATTCCATCGCCAGCTCTTCGCCAAGTCTTCTGGGGCGATGTGCCACGAGATCAAGCGAATCACCGGAGTTGATGTGAGAGAAGCAGCCGCCGACGTGGAGATCAATTCAGGGGCCGTTGTTCATGCATTTACCAGCGGGACAATGGTCCAGGTCTTCTTGCTCGAGGAAGCCATCTCAGAGGACTCCTGGAAATCAGGAGGATGAGATCAGATTCTCCAGCGCATTTTCAATTCAATTTCGACATGATTCATTTCAAAGGAGTTTCCAAATGAGTGATAGCGATAAAGAAAGCGAGTCATACAATCAGTGTGCTCTCTCACCGGATGCAGTCTTGAACCTGAAGGCGGAGGGCACAACGGATAGCCCAGCCAAAACACACCAGGCGATCGAAAAGCAGGCGTATGATATCTATCAAAGGGACGGTTGCAAAGACGGTAACTGTCAGGAGAATTGGTATCAGGCGGAGCAGCAAAAAAGCAGGGATAATGCACAGTGGAATCCTGCCAGTGCGAGGATAGTTGTGGAGAAACCGCCCAGCCAGGAGACCGGCCCTGCGAACTGCACATAAACCGCACCAGGGTCTTTTCTTGGGCTATGGGTTTGCCACCATCAACATAACCATCGCGGAGCTCACTGCCCTGCCGGTGATACGGAGCAATCAGATGAAGAACAACTCAGCAATAGGCGTCTTCGAAACACACACTTTGGCCGAAGATGCTGTCAAGGAGTTGAAGCTCGGTAAAGTGGATATTGGGAAACTGTCCATTATCGGGCGTGATCAACATACTGACGAGCATGTGGTCGGCTACTACAATACCGGCGAGCGCATGATGTACTGGGGAAGGAGTGGAGCGTTTTGGGGCGGCCTGTGGGGGATGCTGTTTGGCGCGGGTATCTTTATTGTCCCAGGTATCGGACCCCTCTTGGTTGCGGGACCTCTGGTGGCGCTGATCGCGGCAGCTTTACAGGGTGCCGCAGTGGTCGGTGGACTAGAGGCAGTCTCATAATCCTCTGGACACTGTTCCCGCCTCGATGAGAAGCCCTGTCGCGCATCTATTTATCGCTGGCAGGACCGTTCCCGATGCGACTCACCGACCAACAATGGGTCATCCTTGACCCCCTCATCCCA
>WGMQ01000058.1 GCA_016125005.1 bacterium
ACTACGATGAGCTTGAGCCCCAGCATCACAGAGGTCGCGATCTCGGAATTCAGCATCAGATAGGATCCGTCGCCGACCATGACGACGACCTCGCGTTCCGGTCGGGCCATCTTCACGCCGAGCGCGCCGGCGATTTCGTAGCCCATGCAGGAGTAGCCGTATTCGGCGTGGTACGAGCCAGGACCGCCCGCCCGCCACAGCTTGTGCATCTCGCCTGGCAGGCCGCCGGCCGCGTGGAGGGCGATCACATCCGGACCCATGGCGCGTTGCACCGCGCCGATCACCTGCGCGTCGGAGGGCAAGGGCGCGTTTGTCGCGGCGGTGACCGCGTCGGCCGCCATGCGCCAGCGGGCCTTGCCGGCCCTGGCCCCATCGCTCCAGGCGGTCGGCACGGCATGCCCCTGCAGCGCGGCAGCGAGTTCCTCGAGGCCCTGGCGGGCGTCGGCGACGAGCGTCATCGACCTGTGCTTGGCCGCATCGAAAGGCTGGACGTTGAGGCCGATGATCGTCCTGGCGGCGTTGCGGAACAGCGCCCACGACCCGGTGGTGAAGTCCTGAAGGCGGGTGCCGACCGCGAGCACGACATCGGCCTTTTCGGCCAGTTCGTTGGCTGCGGTGGTTCCGGTGACCCCGACCGCGCCCATGTTGAGAGGATGGCTGTCCGGCAGCGCCGACTTGCCGCCCTGCGTCTCGCAGACGGGAATACCGGCGGCTTCGGCGAACCCGGCCAGCGCGGCGGACGCGCCGGAATAGAGCACACCGCCGCCGGCGACGATCAGCGGCGCCTTTGCCGCCCGCAGCAGTTCGGCGGCAAGCCCCAGTTCGCCCAGGTCGGGCCGCGGACGGCGCTGCGCCCACACGCGTTCCTCGAAGAAGCTGACCGGATAATCGAACGCCTCCGCCTGTACGTCCTGGCAAAGCGCCAGCGTGACCGGACCGCATTCGGCCGGATCGGTCAGCACGGCCATTGCCCGCTGCAGCGCGGGGATTATCTGCTCCGGCCGCGCGATCCGGTCGAAATAGCGCGAGACCGGCCGGAAGCAGTCGTTCACCGTCGCCGTTGCGTCGCCGAAATCCTCGATCTGCTGGAGGACCGGGTCGGGAACCCGGCTGGCGAACACGTCGCCGGGAAGCAGGAGCAGCGGCAGGCGGTTGACATGGGCGAGTGCCGCCGCCGTCACCATGTTGGTCGCGCCGGGGCCGATGGAACTCGTCACCGCCATCATGCGGCGGCGGAAATGCGCCTTGGCGAAGCCGATCGCAGCATGCGCCATCGCCTGCTCGTTATGGGCGCGGAAGGTCGGCAGTTCGGCCTGCACCTGATAGAGCGCCTCACCGACCCCGGCCACATTGCCGTGGCCGAAGATCGCCCACACCCCGCCGAACAGCCGTACGCGTTCGCCGTCGATTTCGGTCATCTGCCGCGCCAGGAATCGCGCCAGTGCCTGCGCCATGGTGAGGCGGACGGCGTTGCCCATGATCATATCCTCCCGGCGGTCACGCTGTCATGCGGCCGCGCGCCGCCTGCCAGGCTTGCGTCAACTTTCCGAACCGCTCCGCCATGTCGGCGACAGCCGTCTCGTCGTCAATCCGCCCGGCGAACCAGGCCTCGGCGGCGTCCATGAAGATGGTGCGCCCGACCGCGAATCCCTTGACGATGGACGCACCGGCGGTCGCTGCAAAGGCATCTTCGAGTTCGCGCTGCGGCGCATCGAGACCTAGCAGCACGACGCCCCGGCACCAGGGGTCGTTCCTGGCAATGGTCGCCTCGATCGCGGCCCAGGCGGCCTGCGAGGTTTGAGGCTCGAGCTTCCACCAGTCGGGCCTGATGCCGAGAACATAGAGCTCTTCCAGAACGCGCGATACCGTGTCGTCGGCGAGCACCCCGTGCTTGCCGGCGATTATCTCGACGAGAAGCTCGCGGCCGACCTTGCGCGCCGCGTCGTAGAGCGCGCGCAGCTTCTGCTGCTGTTCCTCCTTCAGGGCCGCCGGATCGTCCGGATGGTAGAAGCACAGGCATTTGATGCAGTGGTCGACGGGCCATTCGGTCAATTGCGAGCCGAAGTCCTGGCTGAACTCGAAGCGCAGCGGGCGCGAACCGGGCAGTTCCACCGGCCGGCCCAGCCAGGAGAAACCATGGCGGGCGAACTCGTACATGGCCGGGCGGCCGTGCTTCTCGTCGATCAGCATGCCGAAGCCGTCGCGTCCGCCGGCCACGCGCGCCGCCGACCTTACGGCAAGCACCTTGAAGTCGGCGATGCGGGCGGCGTCGGCGCCCGCTCGCGCCGCAAGCTCCTCGAACTGCGCGCGATGGTCGATGGCCAGCGCAAGCACGCAGGGAATCGCCGCGCGCCGGGTCGTGGCCCAATGCAGATGATTGATTGCTTCGTCCCTGCGCAACGCCCGGTGCGGGCTGCCATGCGCCAGGAAGTATTGCAGTTCCTCGAAGGTCGGGATTTCGGGCGAGCAGAGCAGCCGCGACACGGCGAAGGCGCCGCAGGCATTGGCCCAGGTCGCCGCCGTTTCGAGGGTCTCGCCGCCCAGCCAGCCGCGCAGGAAGCCCGACATGAAGGCGTCGCCGGCGCCGAGTACGTTGTAGACCTCGATCGGAAAGCCGGTTCCGACAATGCCGTCCTCCAGGTCATCCGGGATCGCGCCCTCATAGACGATGCAGCCCATCGGGCCGCGCTTGAGCACGATCGTCGCGCCGGAAAGCGCGCGGATTGTCTTCAGCGCCGCAACAAGATCGCCTTCGCCGGAGGCAATCAGCACTTCCTCCTCGGTCCCGACGATGAGATCGCAGTCGGCAAGCACCGTCCTCATATGGCTGGAGACCGATTGCGAAGCGATGTAGCGGCTGTCGCCTGCCGCATGGCCGGCAAGGCCCCAGAGATTGGGCCGGTAGTCGATGTCGAGCACGATCCTGCCGCCGGCCTCACGCATCAGCCGCATGGCCTTGCGCTGCGCGGCGTCGACGCCGGGCTGCGAGAAGTGGGTGCCGGTGACGACGAGCGCCCGCGCCGAAGCGACGAAGCCGGCATCGACATCGTCCTCGCACAGCGCCATGTCGGCGCAGTTCTCGCGGTAGAAGATGAGCGGAAAGCTGCGGTCGTTCTCAACCGACAGGAGCACCAGCGCGGTGAGGCGGTGCGGGTCGGTGGCGATGCCGCTGTCGCAGACGCCCTCGCGCCGCATCTGCTCGCGGATGAAGCGGCCCATCTGCTCGTCGCCGACGCGGGTCAGGATCGCCGACTTCAGACCCAGCCGCGCCGAGCCGATCGCGATGTTGGCCGGGCAACCGCCGACCGATTTCGCGAAGGAGGTTGCGTCCTCGAGGCGCGCGCCGATCTGCTGGCCGTAGAGATCCACCGAGGAACGGCCCATCGTGATGACGTCGAGACGCGCCTTGACGGCGTCTTTGGGTCCCATGCCGGGCCTCCCTTGAACACAGGACCGCTGCCGCTAACAGGCCGATCGGGGCAGCGTTTCAATCCAATCATGAAACAGAAATTCCATATTCAAGTCAAGATAGAACATACATTCTTTCGATCGCGGCCGAATTCGCTTCTCAGGCACCGCTCCGCCGCTCCGCCACCGCGACCGCGAGCGCCATGGCGAGCGCCATCGTGGCCGCCAGCGAGCGAAAGCCGGCGCAGTCCGATTCGGCGACTTCGAACCAGACCGTCGCCGCCTCGGCCAGCGGCGAAAACGCACTGTCGGTGATGGCCACGACCGGAACGCCGTGCTGCGCCAGGTTGCGGGCGCTGTCTATCGTCGTCGAGGCATAGGGCGAGAAGCTGACAGCGACGACCGCGTCGCGCGGCGTCGCGAACGACAGGATTTCCGGGTCGAGTCCGGCCGACGACTCGATCATCTGATAGCGAATCTTCAGTTTGCCAAGCGCGTAAGCCATGTAGCTGGCAATCGGATAGGACCGACGGCGCGCCAGAAGGTAGATGGTTTGCGCGCCCTTCAGCACATCGACCGCCTGCTCGAGCCGGTCGTCGTCGATATTGCGCGCCACCGCGTCGAGCGAGCGTGAAGCCGCAGCCACGAAGCCGTCAAGGATGCCGCGGGTCTGGGTTTGGCCATGGGCGTTGCCGCGCAGCGCCTTCAGGCGCTCCTCGTAGGAGTAGTTGCGCTCGCGCAGGCGCTCCTGGAAAATTCCCTGCAGGCTGGTGAAACCGTCGAAGCCGAGGTTCTGGGCGAATCTGATCAGCGTCGAGGGCTGAACGCCCGCCGAGGCGGCGATGCTGGCGGCGGTGCCGAACGCCACCTCGTCGGGATTGTCGAGCGCGTAGGCTGCGATCTGCGCGATGCGCCTGGGCAGCGCGTCGCGGCGCTCGATCACCATCGCACGGAGCGCTTCGAAGTCGCTGGGCTGGTCGGGGTCAGTTGTCATGCGGCAAGATGCTTTGTTCCGGCGCGTCCTGCAAGACCATAGACAAACGCCACAAAAAACACCAACCCGCATGGATCAGATATTCCGTTTTGTATCGTTCTGGATTATCTCGTGCATGGCGTCGCGGACATCCCGGGGAGATCGAGCGCATGGTCGGAATAGGCCTCATCGGCAGCGGGTTCATGGGCAAATGCCATGCGCTGGCATGGACCTCGGTGCGCGCGGTCTTCGGCGATGCGCCCGAGGTGCGGCTGGTCCATCTTGGCGAGGCCAACACCGCGCTGGCCGACACGCGCGCGCGCGAATTCGGCTTCGCCCGTGCATCCGGCGACTGGCGCGCGGTCGTCGACGACCCGGACGTCGACATCGTGTCGATCACCGCGCCGAACCGGTTCCACGCCGAAATGGCAATCGCCGCGCTGGAAGCGGGCAAGCATGTCTGGTGCGAAAAACCGATGGCGCCGGAATTCGCCGCCGCCGAGCGGATGGCGGCCGCCGCGCAGGCTTCCGGCAAGGTCGCCGCGCTCGGCTACAACTATGTCCAGAGCCCATCGATCCGCCATATCGGCGCCCTGCTCGCCGAGGGCGCGATCGGCGCGGTGAACCATCTGCGCATCGAGATGGACGAGGACTTCATGGCCGATCCCGACGCGCCGTTCTTCTGGAAGCACGAGGCGTCTTCCGGCTATGGCGCGCTGGACGACTTCGCCGTGCACCCGCTGTCACTCATCGAAACGCTGTTCGGCAGGGTCGCCCGGGTCATGTGCGACATGGCGATGCCCTACCCTGAACGCCGCACGGCTGAGGGAGGCCGTCGGGCGGTCGAGACCTACGATGTCGCCAGCACGCTGCTGCGCCTGGAGAACGGCGTCTCGGGCACGCTGCTCGCCAACCGCTCGGCCTGGGGCCGAAAGGGCCGCCTGCAGTTGCAGATCTTCGGCTCGAAGGGCTCGATCGTCTTCGACCAGGAGCGCTTCAACGAACTCAAGCTCTACGTCACGTCGGACCGACCGACCGAGCAAGGCTACCGCACGATCCTGTCGTCACCGCATCATGAGCCCTATGGCAGTTTCGTCCCGGCTCCCGGCCATGGCCTCGGCTTCAACGACCTGAAGACCATCGAATGCCGTGAGGTGCTGGCGAGGATCGAGGGCAGGCAGGCCCGGCTGATCGACTTCGCCTCGGGCCTGGAGATCGAACGCACCGTGCACGCCATGGCGCGCTCATTCCGCGAGGGACGGTGGGTCGACGTGCGGCAGGAGCGGCCTCGAAACGGGTGAAGGCGCAGGCGGCGATGGACGGCGACCGCCTTCCGCCCGGATTGACGAACCCGCCGTCAGTCCAGGGCGCCGGCGACGTTCTGGTCGTAGTCGACCAGCGAGCCGGTCATGACGCCCGCTTCCGGGCTGATCATGTAGGCGACGAGGCTGGCGAGCTGATGCGGCTTGACGAGTTGTCCCATCGGCTGGGCGGCCTCGGCCTTCGCCAGCCAGTCGGGAGCCGCGCCATGCCACTTCGCCTGGACGACCGCTTCGCCCGGCGTATCCATCCAGCCCGGAAGCACGGCGTTGCAGCGGATGCGGTTGCGGCGGTAGGCGTGGGCGACATTCCTGGTCAGGACCGCCAGCGCGCCTTTGCTCGACGAATAGGCGGTCAGGAAATCCTGGCCGCAATGGGCCGACATCGACAGGACGTTGACGATAGCGCCCGGCTTCTTCTCGGCGAGCAGGTGCTTGACCAGGCCCTGCATCAGCAACAGCGGCCCGCGCACATTCGTGTTGAAGAGATGGTCGAACAGTTCGGGCGTCGTCTCCAAAAGCGACCCGCGCGCGGAGGATGCAGCCGCGTTGACCAGCGCATTGACCCCGCCGAAGCGGTCCAGCGCGGCGGCGACAGCCCTTTCGCAGTCGTCGGGGTTCGAGACATCGGCGCTGACGAAGATCGCCTCGGCGCCGAGCTTCTCCAGATCCGCCACCGCTCTTGCGCCCTTCCCGGCCGAACGGCCGACAAGCGCCACTGCCTTGCAACCCTCCTGCACGAGGCGCGTCGCTATGGCGAGGCCGATGCCTTGCGCGCCGCCAGTGACAATGGCGCGCGTTTCGCTGTTTCGTTCCATGAGTTCCGGCATGATCCTGTCCAGCCCTTTCAACCGATCTCGTCCACGCGCACCCTGCGGCCTTCCCTGACCGACTTGAGCGCCGCCTCGGCCAGCATCAGCGCCGCGAGCCCGTCCTCGCCGCCTGGCGAGGCCGCCCCGCCGGCTGCCATCGCCCCGATGAAGGCGGCGATTTCGTTGGCATAGGCCTCGGTGTAGCGGGTCATGAAGAAATCGTGCAGCGGCGGCCGGGTGTAGCCGCGGCCGTCGGCGATCTCGATCGAGACCGGCCGCTGGTTCTCGGCCGCCGCCATGCCCTTCGAGCCATGCACCTCGATACGCTGGTCGTAGCCATAGGTGGCGCGGCGCGAATTGGAGATCACGCACTGGCGGCCGGAGACCGTCTCGAGGATCGCGGTCGCGCTGTCGAAATCGCCCAGTTCGCCGATCTTGCGGTCGACGAGAACGGCGGCATGCGCGGAAACGAATACCGGCTCCTCGCCGAGCAGGAACCGCGCCATGTCGAAATCGTGGATCGTCATGTCGCGGAAAATGCCGCCCGAGCGCGGAATGTAGTCGTAGGGCGGCGCGCCCGGATCGCGCGAGGTGATGGTGACCATCTCGACCTTGCCGATCGTGCCGTCGTCGATCGCCTTGCGCACCGCGGCGAAATGCGGATCGAAGCGCCGGTTGAAGCCGACCATCAGGGTGGCGCCCGCGTCGCGCACAACGGCGAGACAGGCCTTGACGCGTGCGACATCGAGGTCGATCGGCTTCTCGCAGAAGATCGCCTTGCCGGCGCGGGCGAAACGCTCGATGAGATCGGCATGCGTGTCGGTCGGGGTGCAGATGACGACCGCATCGATGTCCCCGGCAGCTTCGATCGCGTCGATCGAGCGGACCTCGGCGCCATGCGCGGCGGCAAGTTCCGCCGCCGGCTTCTCGAAGGCGTCGGCCACCGCGACGAGCTTCGCGCCCGGATTGGACGAAACAGCCCGGGCATGGACCTTGCCGATGCGGCCAGCACCCAGGAGTGCGAATCTGGCAGTCATGTGTCGTGTTTCCCTGTTGGCGCGGACGCATTCCCGCGCGGAATTGGATGTCCAGGCAACCGGCCCGGCGAGCGGAAGCGCCCGGACCGCCTCACCGTCTGGCGATCCCGGCCTTGCCGCGTCAGGCCGCGTCCTCATACTCCGCCCCGGTCTTGGCGCCGGTGATGTAGGCGACGACGTCCTGGCCGTCGGTCTCCGGCTTGTTGAGGTTGGCGACGATGCGTCCGCGCCGGAACACCACGATGCGGTCGACCAGGTCGAACACCTGCCGCATGTTGTGGCTGACGAGAATGAGCGACTCGCCCTGCTCCTTGAAATTGCGGATGATGTTCTCGACCTGCGCCGTTTCCTGTACGCCGAGCGCGGCGGTCGGTTCGTCCATGATCGTCAGCTTGGAATGGAACGTCGCGGTCCGCGCGATCGCCACGCACTGGCGCTGGCCGCCCGACATGTTGCGGATCGTGTTGCGGATGTTGGGGATTTTCACCGCGGTTTTCTGCAGGCCGCGCAGCGTCGCCTCGCGCATGCCCTTGTAGTCGAGGATCGAAAACGGGCCGAGGTTGAACAGCTTCATCTCGCGGCCGAGGAACAGGTTGTCCGGTACGTCGAGGTCGTCGGCGAGCGCCAGCGTCTGGAACACGGTCTCGATGCCCGCCTCGCGCGCCTCGATCGGGCCGGCAAACTGCACCGGCTCGCCGTCGAAGACGATCTCGCCCGAGGTCGGCCGCTCGACTCCGGTGATCTGGCGCACGAAGGTCGACTTGCCGGCGCCGTTGTCGCCCATTACCGCGACGTGCTCGCCGCGTCGCAAGACGAAATTCGCGCCCTGGAGCGCACGCACGCCGCCATAGTGCTTGGTCAGGTTGCGGGTTTCGAGAATGATGTCGCTCATGCGTTCCTCCTCAAGTCCTGAGCGCCTGGTAGCGCTGGCGCCATTGATCGAGAACGACCGCGCCGACGATGACGGCGCCCTTGACCATCTCCTGATAGTAGGCATCGAGGCGCAGGAAGGTGAAGCCGGAAATGATGACGCCGAAGATCAGCGCTCCAATGACCGTGCCGACGATCGAGCCCCGTCCGCCCGAGAGCGACACGCCGCCGATCACCGCCATGGCGATTGCGTCGAGTTCGTACATCACGCCCATGCCGGCCTGGGCGGTGAGGTTCTTCGAGCTCAGCACGAGGGCCGCCAGCGCCGCCAGCATGCCGGCAATGGTGTAGACCAGCACCTTATGGCGGTTGACCTTGATGCCCGACATGCGCGCGGCTTCCTCGTTGGAGCCGATAGCGTAGGTGTGCTTGCCGTAGACCGTGAATTTGAGGATCAGCTGGAACAGGATCGCCAGGCCGACGAAGATCACCACCGGCATCCAGCCGCCAAAACCGTTGCCGATCGCCGCATATTCCTGGGTGGGGAAGGATATCGGCTGACCCTTCGACCACCATTTGGCGATGCCGCGCGCCGTCACCATCATGCCCAGCGTGGCGATGAAGGGCGGGATGCGCGTATAGGCGATCAGCAGGCCGTTGATCAGACCGGCGGCAAGACCGCAGGCAAGACCCACCATCACCGGCACGACGACCGGCAGGTCGACCCAGCCCTGCTCGATGAACACGCCCTTGGGGTTGGGCTGGCCGTTGACCTCGGCCACCTGCGCGAAGCTCATGGCGATCATCGCGGTGGCGCCGACGATGGACCCTGACGACAGGTCGATGCCGCCGGCAATGATGACCTGGGTGACGCCAATGGCGATGATGCCGACGATCGAGACCTGAAGGACGATGATGTACAGGCGCTGCTCGTTGAAGATGGTGTCGAACCGCCCCTGCGAATCGAACAGGAAGCTCTGTCCCATCAGCGACGCGCCGAGCACCTCGAAGACGACGACGATCAGGACAAGCGCGCCGAACACATTGAGTTCGTTCGGCCAAACCCGCTTCGATGCATCGAAGGGCAGTCCGCCGACGCCATGCGCGGTATCAGACATGAGTGTTCCTCCCCCCGGCCTGCCGGCCGCAGTCGACGCGGAGCCGGTCCCGCACCGCGGATCCGGGCGGCACCGCAATGCCGCCCATGATAGCACGCGGCCGGTCTAGTTCTTCGCGAGAAAGGCCGAGATATTGGCCGGCGTCACCAACTGGAACGGAATGTAGACCTTCTGGTCGACGGTCTCGCCGCGCGCCAGCTTGAGCGCCACGTCGAGCGCGCCGCCGCCCTGGCCGTGCGCGTCCTGGAACACCGTCACGTCGAGGTCGCCGCCCTGCATGGCGACGAGCGCGTCCTGGGTGGCGTCGACGCCGGTGACGATGACCTCCTCCATCGAAACGCCGCCGGCCTTCAATGCCTGGATCGCTCCGATCGCCATCTCGTCATTGTTCGAGAAGACCGCGTCGAACGCTTCGCCCGATGACAGCCAGTTGGTCATCAGATCCTGCGCCTTGTCGCGCGACCAGTTGGCCGTCTGCTCGTCGACGATCGTGATGAAATTGCACATGTCCATGCCGATCACGTCGTGAAAGTCCTTGGTGCGCTGGACGGCCGCCTGGTTCGACAATTCGCCCATCAGCACATAGATCTTCGCGCCGCCGGCCTTGCCCTTGGCGCGCAGCAGCTTGCAGCCCTCGAAGGCGGCGAGCGTACCGGATTCGATCTCGTTCGACGCCACGAAGGCCTGGTTGTCGGGAAGCGCATCGACATTGACCGGCTGGCGGTTGACGTAGACCAGCGGCACTCCGGCCGCGGCGGCGGCATTGCTCATCGCTTCGGTCGCCGACGTGTCGACCGGGTTGACGATGATCGCATCGACCCCGGACGCGATGAAATTGTTGATCTGGTCGAGTTGCTTGGCGACGTCGTTCTGAGCGTCCTCGATCTGCACATCGACGCCGGCCACGCCCTTGGCGACGTCCTGGATGCCGTTGCGCAGCACGGTCAGGAAGTTGTCGTCGAAAAGCGCCATCGACACGCCAACGGTCTCGGCGGTCGCGGTACCACACATCAGCGCCGACAGGACGGCGCCCATAACAAGCTTCTTCATCTCATTCTCCTCCACTGTGGTGTCCGGCGGCACCCGTTCGTTCCGGAACCCCTGCCGGGGAATTGCGACGGACGAACGCCCGCCTGCACGGCGACACGCAAGGCGCCGCCCATCACTCCTCGCCCTTAGGTGACCAAAGCCATTTCAGAATGAATACACCGTGAACTGTGATCTATGGAACATTTATTCCATTTGATGAATGATGCGTCAAGGGCGATCTTCAACGGCCCGTCGATTTTGACGTCACCTGCGCGACGGACCCCTGCTCCTGCCGGGAACAAGGCATGCGGCATTCCCGCCCATCGCGGCGATGGGGCTGAGGTCCTGGAACGGGCAGGCTCGTCATCTTCGATCGACATCCGGCTGCCGCTCGCCGGAAGGGCGTGCGCGATTGGCGTTTCGACTGACGAGCGCCCCTAGCGCGAGCAAAGGGCGGATACCGTGAACAGCAACCGCATGCTGACCCGAGACCCGGCCAACCGTCTGTCACGGGCCGGGGTCGCCTCCTCAATCGCGCCGATCATGACACCTTGTGCGCAATGAGATCTGAACCGCGCCGCCATCCCGGTGGCCGCGCCTCCAACTCGCCCGCGTGGCGCGTTGATCAATCCGGCGATGCCGAAGGGCGCGGCTGCCCGGCAGATCTGTGCCGAGCCAAATCCGCTCCCGGCCCCGGTAGGCTAGTGGAATTTTTGAATTTGACATTTGAGCAATGATGTCACTGCAAACGGGACTCAAATGTCAAACTCACTCCACCGGGTACTTTTGACTCTATCCCCCCGGGGAGGATACAAGAATGATATGTCGGAAACACTCCATTCCTCCCATCCAGCCATCGTCAAGCGCCTCAAACGCGCCGAAGGCCACCTGCATAGCGTCGTTGGCATGATCGAAGCCGGACGGCCCTGCCTCGAACTCGCCCAGCAGCTGCATGCGGTCGAAAAGGCGATCGCAGAAGCCAAGAAGACGCTGATTCACGATCATCTCGACCATTGCCTCGGCGAAGCGGCGGAGGGTCTGCCTGATGAGCAAAAACGATCGATCGCCGAGTTCAAGGCGATCACCAAGTACCTATAGGACGCCCCAGTGCTCGGCATTCTCGCAAATCGCACCTATCGGCATATCTTCGCCGCGCAGGTGATCGCGCTGATCGGCACCGGGCTCGCCACAGTGGCGCTCGGCCTTCTGGCGTTCGAACTGGCCGGCGGCGAGGCCGGCGTGGTGCTGGGAACGGCGCTGGCGATCAAGATGATCGCCTATGTCGGCGTGGCGCCGGTTGCGACCGCGGTTGCCGAACGGCTTCCCCGGCGCGCCATGCTGGTCAGCCTCGATCTGGTGCGCGCCGCGATCGCCGTCCTGCTGCCTTTCGTCACCGAGGTCTGGCAGGTCTATGTGCTGATCTTCCTGCTGCAATCGGCTTCGGCGGCCTTCACCCCCACCTTTCAGGCGACGATCCCCGATGTGCTGCCGGAAGAGAAGGACTATACGCGTGCCCTGTCCCTCTCACGGCTGGCCTATGATCTCGAAAGCCTGGTGAGTCCGATGCTCGCCGCGCTTCTGCTCACGCTGGTAAGCTTCCACACCTTGTTTGCCGGCACGGTTATCGGCTTCCTTGCATCTGCCGCGCTCGTTGTGTCGGTTCTTCTGCCCAGCCCGAAGCCAGTCGCGCCGCGTCCGATCCATGAACGGACCACACGCGGATTGCGCATTTATCTGGCGACTCCACGGCTGCGCGGCCTGCTGGCGGTCAACATGGCCGTCGCCGCCGCCGGCGCGATGGTCATCGTCAACACGGTGGTCATCGTGCAGGGCGCGTTCGGGCTTTCGCAGCAATCGACGGCGCTGGCGCTCGCCGCATTCGGCGGCGGATCGATGCTGGCCGCGCTTACCCTGCCCCGTCTTCTCGAAACCGTCTCCGACCGCGCGGCGATGCTCGCCGGTGTTGCGCTGATGATCGCGGGACTGGTCGCGGGACCCGTTGTGTCCGGCATCGCCGTCCTTCTGCCGCTCTGGTTCGTGATCGGGATCGGATATTCGACCGCGCAAACGCCGTCCGGCCGATTGCTGCGGCGCTCGTCGCATCCCGAGGATCGGCCCGCATTGTTCGCTGCGCAGTTTGCCCTGTCGCACGCCTGCTGGCTGGCGACCTATCCCTTGGCAGGCTGGCTGGGCGCTAGCATCGGATTGAATTCGACATTCGTGATCCTTGCGGCCATCGCCGCCGCGGCATTGATTGCGGCTTTGCTGCTCTGGCCGGCAACCGACCAGGAGACCCTCCCCCACGGGCATCCCCAACTGCCCGACAACGATCCGCACTGGAAGGAGGGGACGCCTGGCGGCGGCCATCGCCACGCCCATGCGTTCGTCATCGACGACCTGCATCTGCAGTGGCCTCGCTAGCCGTGAGTAGAGTGTAGGTTTGCCCATGCTGCAATGGCTCATCGATATTCAAAGGGACATCTACCTTACGCTTGCCGATCAAATCAAGGCGTTCGCCGCAGGGGGAAGCTGGACGGCGTTCGCCGCTTTCCTGCCAATGGGCATCGTATTCGGCGCGGTTCACGCCATGACGCCCGGCCACAGCAAATCCGTCCTGGCGACCTACCTGGCGGGATCGTCATCGGGCATGGGCCGCAGCCTCGCGGTGTCGCTCATCCTGTCTTTCGTTCACGTCGGCATGGCCGTCCTGATTGCGCTTCTGTCGCTTCCGCTCGTGTCCTTGGCACTGGGCAGTGTTGGTCGCGCGCCGCTTCTGGAAGACATGAGCCGGGGACTGCTTGGTCTCATCGGTTTGTGGATGCTTTGGCGGGCGGCGACGCGCACCCGGCATGCTCACAAAGGCGAAGAAGGCGTGGCGGTCGGCGTCATGGCCGGACTGATCCCCTGTCCGTTGACCTTGTTCGTCATGAACTTCGCCATCAGCAAAGGCGTACCGCAAGCGGGGATCGCCTTCGCCGTCACGATGATGACGGGAGTTGCACTCACGCTTTCTGCCGTCGCCACCACCACTGTGTTCTTCCGCAGCCAGCTTGTCAGGCTGCTTTCGACGCACCCGAAACTGATCGAAGTCGCGACCAGAGTTCTGGAAGCAGGCGCTGGATTGGTCCTGATGGCTGTCGCGCTCAACGAGTTCTTCTAAGGCGCCGCAATACGTGCGCAGAACGAGGCGCAATCCGATCTTGACGCCCGGGGTCCGCTCTTGGAAGGGATCGTTGCCCGCATGGGCAGAAATCGCGAGGGAGTTCGGACAAAGCAGCCGGCGCTGTAGGCACAGCCGGAATCCCTCAGACGCATCGGCGTATGAATGGCGAGCGCGGCGTCAAGCTCGCGACGCCGACGGACACTCTGGCCACCCTCAATCTCGAACCGGCGGTGCAGCCGCGGCGGCCGGGCAATGTCCGACAGCCAGCCTGCATGCCGGCTCCTGCCGCCACCTGCTTCAATGAGGATTTGAAGCAGGCATGCGAAAGAATGCGCACCGCAGGAGCGCCCGCCAAAGTCGCGATCACCGGCGTCATGCGAAAGCTCATCGTCCCCGCAAATGCGTTGATAAAGGACGATCGGCACTGGACAAGATCGCCTGCTTGACCAACACGAATGCTCCAGGTGCCACTGTCTGGCGGTCTTGCGCCATGGCGACGATTGCGCATCGGCGGTTGTATTGAGTCAGTTCGTGTATTCTGAAAGTTCATCGCATTATCGGCGCGACATCGATGGCATCCGTGCTCTGGCAGTCGTCCCGGTGGTGCTCTACCACGCGCATGTACCGGGATTTTCAGGTGGCTTTGCCGGCGTCGACGTGTTTTTCGTCATCTCGGGCTACCTGATCACGCGATTGATTTGCGCCGAGATTCTCGAGAACCGGTTTTCGATCGCCGATTTTTACGAACGACGGATACGGCGGATTTTTCCGGCGTTGTTCCTGATGCTTGCGATCACCTCGATTGCGGCAACGTGGCTGCTGCTTCCGAGCCAGGTCAGGCCGTTCGGTGAAAGCCTGTTCGCGACAGTCCTGTTCGGCTCGAATATTCACTTCGCTTCTGCCAGCGACGGCTATTTCGCGGCCTCGGCTGCCGAACAGCCATTGCTGCACACCTGGTCGCTTGCGGTGGAAGAGCAGTTCTACCTCGTGCTTCCGCTGTTTCTGTTGGCCGTCCATCGATGGGCCGGAGGCAGGTGGATTGCCTGGTCGATGTCGATCGCCGTCCTGTCTCTTGCCGCCGCTGTGTGGAGTGTCGCACAGGGATATGCCGCCAGTTTCTACTGGACGCCGACCCGAGCCTGGGAACTGCTGCTCGGCTCGCTGCTGGCGTTGAACGCGATACCGGCCATTCGTTGGCGGCCGATGGCCGAACTGGTATCGGCGGCGGGCGTGGCGGCGATCGGCTGGGCGGTATTCACGCTCTCGTCAACGTCGAGCTATCCGGGGCTCAATGCCTTGTTTCCCTGCCTTGGCGCCGCATTGGCAATCCATGGCGGCAGTTGCGGGCCAACCTTTGCCGGTCGGGTGCTGGGATCTCGGCCCCTGGTGTTTGTCGGGTTGATCTCCTACTCATTGTATCTTTGGCATTGGCCGATCATCGTCTTTGCGGGCATGTGGAACATCGTCGAGTTGAGCCCGCTCCAGACCGCCGGCGTAATCGGCATCGCCTTCTGTGCAGCCGTCCTGTCCTGGAAATTCGTTGAAACGCCCTTCCGCAGGCACAAGCGCATCATTGGCAGGAAACTCCTGTTTCGGGGGGCGCTGGCAGCTTTTGTGCTCCTGGCGGCGTTCGGTCATCTCGCCAGGAGGAGCGATGGTTGGCCTGCCAGGTTTTCGCCGCAGGTGATGACCCTTGCCGCGGCCTCGAAGTACCGTGACGGCGATTACGGAAAATGCTCCCTGGTCCCCGGCAATCGCAAGGCACTTGAGCAGCCATGCGTTTTTGGCGGCGACAGACCTCCCACCTTCGCCATTTGGGGTGACAGCCACGCCGATGCACTTGCCGCGGGCGTCGGAGAGGTCGCCGCAAGGCACGATGCGTCGGTTGTGTTGCTCGCTTCTCTCGGATGTTCTCCGGTAATCGGGCTGGAGGGTGCAGGCCGGGATTACCCGTGCATAGCGGACCATGAAGCTCTGCTCGGCCATCTGCTTGCATCGCCGACAATTCACACGGTGATAATGATCGGGCGCTTCACAGCTTTCGTCGATGGATTGAGCGGTGAACTGGGACCGGCGGAAAGAGGCGGGACGAAACGCTGGGGCATGAGCGACGGCGCGCGCGCGGAATTCGACCTCGGCGAGAGGCGGCGCCTGTTCAAGACGCATATGGAGAAAACGATAAAGACGCTGCTGGATGCGGGCAAGAGGATAGCATTGGTCTATCCGATACCGGAGGTCGGTTACAACGTGCCGCATACTCTCGCTCGCATTGCAGCGGCTGGCGGCGATGCGACGCGGTTCACGCGCCCCTTGAGCAGCTATCTGGCGCGCAATGAACGAATGTTCGAGATTCTGGACGGGCTCGGTCCGTCGTCCAGGATTACCCGAATTTACCCGCACAAGCAGATGTGCAACACCGTTGAGTGCCTGACCTACGGCGATGGCAAGCCGCTCTATTACGACGACAATCATCCCGGATTGGCTGGCGCGCGCTTCCTGGGCCCGATTTTCGAACCGCTGTTCGCCACGCCGACCGACCGGAGCGCGGCGGATCGGGACTGATGGCGTTCAAGAAAGAACTTCGCGAAGCCGTCAGCCGCGCATCGCAAGCCGATGTCCGGTACAAGGCACCGGCGCCTGTTCGTCCACGACCCGATGCGCCTGGCTATCTTGAAGCGGGTCCGATCTTAGGCTTTTTCGCGTTTGCGTGCTTTCCGCCGCGTTTGCCCGCCATGTCCACCAGCCGCCGAAACGTCGGGCATTCCATGTGCGACGGCGCGGGGCAGTCGGCGACATGGCGCAGCGTGTCGCGCAGCGCGGTCAGTTCGTGGATTTGCCGGTCGATCTCGTCCGCCTTGTGATGCAGCACGGCGCGCGGCAGGTCCGCCACACCGTTGCTGCCGAACATCCCGGCAATCTCCCCGAGCGAGAAGCCTGCCGACTTGCCCATCGAAATCAACTTGAGCTGCAACAGCACTTCGGGCGGGAACTGCCTGCGCAGACCATGCCGCGACACCGAGGAAATCAGCCCGGCCTCCTCGTAATAGCGCAGCGCCGACGGCCTGATTCCGCTCCTGGCCGCAACCTCCCCGATATCCATGAATTTCATGCTTGACCTCAAGTCGACTTGAAGTGGCAGTCTGCGCTCGAACGAAAACCCAGGCAAGAGGGCAAGACGATGGAACAGGCGGAATCGATCGCATCGGCGCGGAGACAATCGGGGATCACCATGACGCTGGCGCTATCGATGCTGCTGGCGTCGCTCGGCACCAGCATCGCCAATATCGCACTTCCGACGCTGGCCGAGGCGTTTTCCGCCCCATTCGCCGAGGTGCAGGCGGTTGTCGTCGCCTATCTCGCGGCCCTGACGGTCTCGGTAGTCATCGCCGGCCGGCTCGGCGACAGCCGGGGGCTGAAATCCATGCTACTGGCGGGTCTGGCCGTGTTCGCCATTGCTTCGCTGCTGTGCGGTGTCGCGCCGAGCCTGTGGCTGCTGGTCGGCGCGCGAGCCCTTCAGGGCATCGGCGCGGCCTTCCTGATGACCCTTTCCATGGCCCTGATGCGCCAGACGACAAGCGAGGCACGCATGGGACGGGCCATGGGCTTGCTCGGCACCATGTCGGCGCTGGGGACCGCGCTCGGCCCTTCGCTCGGCGGGCTGCTGATCGCGGCGGCGGGATGGCGCGCCATCTTCTGGGTGCAACTTCCGCTCGCGGCCATCGCCTTGCTTCTGGCATTCACGACGCTGCCGGGCGCGCCCGGCAGGGGGAAGGCGGATTCGGCGGGCCCGTCGCCGATTCCGAGCCTGGCGCCCAATCTGATCGTCAACCTGCTCGTCGCCGCCGTCATGATGACGACACTGGTGGTCGGCCCCTTCTATCTCGGCCTCGGTCTCGGCCTGAAGGCAACGCAGGTCGGATTCGTGATGGCGATCGGCCCGGTAATCTCCATCTTCAGCGGCGTTCCCTCCGGGCGGCTCGTCGATTCCCTGGGGAACGGCCGCGTGCTCGGCATCGGGCTCGCTCTCCTGGCCTCGGGAGCCTTCCTGCTCGCCTTCCTGCCGAACATGATCGGCGTGACCGGCTATGTGCTGTCCATCGTCGTCCTGACGCCGGGTTACCAGCTCTTCCAGGCCGCCAACAATACCGCCGCGCTGGCAGACGTCCCCGGGAACCAGCGCGGCGCGGCCTCGGGGCTGCTCAACCTGTCGCGCAATATCGGCCTTGTCGCGGGCGCATCCTTCATGGGCGCCGTCTTTGCCTTCGGCGTCGGCACGGGGGATTTCGCCCATGCAACCACCGTGGCGATGGCAGCAGGAATGCGCCTGACCTTCCTGCTGGCCGGAGGAATGACGATCGTCGCGATCGGGGTCGCACTCGGCCACCATTGCATCGCCAAACGCTCGCTGTGACCGCCGGCAGTGTCTTGCAGTTGCGCAGTCTGTCTTCGGCCGCGGCGCGGGAACTGCCTGCGGCGCCGCTCCGCAGAATTGCCGCGACCTTGCGGAAAACAGGCGGTGGCCTGGCATAGTTGCGCGACAGAAGCATTGGTGAGCCTGGCCCGCGCCCAGGCGGCGAAGATCATTTCGCGTCGTGGAAAATGAGTCCAGCGGTATGGCGCATGCCCGAGCGAACGCGGCTCACGCCGTGCCGCAGGTTGACGCGATAGCTACCCCTCGTTCCCCGGACCGGGCGGTTGTGAACGGCAAACGCCACCGCATCGCCCTGACGAAGCGGCACGACCTCGACGCGGCTCTGCATGCGTGGACGCTGCTCGGTCATGCAGAACTCGCCGCCGGTGAAATCCCTGTCCGGTTCCGACAGCAGAATCGCGACCTGGATCGGAAACACGAGCTCGCCATAAAGGTCCTGATGAAGGCAGTTGAAGTCGCCGGCGATGTATTGAAGCAGGAGCGGAGTGGGACGCCTCTGCCCTGCCGCATGGCATCGTTCCAGATAGGCAGCGAGGGTGTCGGGATATCGTTGAGCGATACCCATCGTCTCGTTCCAGGTGTTGGCGAGACCGGCAAAGCGCGGATAAAGCGCGGAACGCAGCTCTCCCAGAATATCGGGCAGCGGATATTTGAAATACCGATATTCGCCTTTTCCGAAACCGTGCCGTGCCATGATCACATGGCTCCTGAAATGGCTCTCATCGGAATAGAGAGACGAGAGGGCGCGGCATTCGTCGGGCGACAAGAGCTGCGGCAGGATCGCGCAACCAAAACCGTCGAGTTCTTCAGCGATCGCGGCCCAATGACAGTCGGCGATCCGCGCCTCGACGCAGCTAGCCAAGGAGACGGAACGGGTCGAACCGATGACGGGCTTTTTCATGCCACCTTCTCGTTTTCGATCAGTTGACGCTTGCGTTCGACACCCCAGGCATAGCCTGAAACCGCGCCGTCATTGCGAACCACGCGGTGGCAGGGAATAGCGACTGCGAGATTGTTGGCGGCACAGGCGCGGGCGACAGCCCGGACTGCCTTGGGCGCTTCGATACGCCGGGCAATTTGCGCGTAGGAGACGGTTTCGCCGGCGGGGATTTCCTGAAGGGCTCGCCATACCCTTTGCTGGAAAACGGTGCCACGGATATCAAGAGGAAGATCGAGACCGAGCCTGGGGCATTCGACAAAACCCACCACGCGTGCGACCAGCGCTTCATAGTCGCGATCTGCGCCAACCAGGCGCGCTTTGGGAAATCGATCCTGAAGGCCTCTAACCAATTCGCCGGGATCATTTCCGAGGAGGATTGAAACAACGCCTGTCTTGCTGGACGCGACCAGGATCGCGCCGAGGGCCGACTGTCCGACTGCGAACCTGATTTCTTCATCGGCCCCGCCGGAGCGGTATCGCGACGGTGTCATCCCCAGCATCCCGCTGGACTTCTCGTAGAAACGTCCGCTCGAGTTGAAGCCGGCGTCGTAGATCGCCTCGGTCACCGTAACTGCGGAAACCAGTCCGTCGCGAACCTTGTCGGCGCGATGCGCCAGGGCGTAATCTTTGGGAGTAAGCCCGGTTTCCGCCTTGAAGACGCGGTGAAAGTGACTGGGGCTGCGGCCGACCGCGCGGGCGAGATCATCCAGTGACGGCTCTTCCTCGCTGTCTTCGATGATACGGCAAGCCTTGGCAACGATGGCCGCATTCCGGATGCCGGGCGGCAAGCCCTCCGGCTTGCAGCGTTTGCACGGCCTGTAGCCGGTGGCGCGGGCGCTCTCCAGTGTTTCGTGAAGCTGCACGTTTTTCGGGTTGGCCAGGCGCGAAGGGCATGACGGGCGACAATAGACGCCGGTCGTCGAAACGGAATACCAGAGCTGACCGTCGGCCGACTTGTCGCGGGCGACAATGCGGGCCCATCGCGGATCCTCGGCGACAGGCAGCGTGAACTGATTGAATTCCAGGACTTCCATTGGCGTCACTTCCCGAGCTTATCGTGTTCTGTTTCACTGATCCTGTAACGGTCTTGGCGATCGCGCACTCCGGTCCTTACCTTCAAATCGGGAGCTTCAGCCACCCGATTTCCGGCCCTTCGGGCAAACTTGAATATCAAGGCAGGGAACGGAGTGGAGCCTCGATCGGGTCTCCCTAAACTCGCGCCCTGGACACAGGTTCGGGAGCCGTCGTGCGAATAACCGAAGACAGAACGCCCCCATCAGGGGCGGCAACACCGGGACGCCGGCTTATCGCCTCCCATGACGGCCGGGCGAATGCAGATGCTGCCGGGACACCGGTTCTCACGCGCGATCTTCTGGCGTCCGGGCGTTCGGTTGCGCTCGCCGCCGGCGACGATCCGGCCGCTCAACTCACTTCCGAGGCAGAACGCGCTGCCTCGCTCGCGGCCTTCATGGCGCGCCGGCCGTCCGGCGATGTCTGGGTCTTTGCATATGGCTCTCTTATCTGGAACCCGGCGATGAAAACGTCGGAACGAAGAATGGCGCGCATCGAAGGCTGGCACCGGGCATTTTGCCTTTCGATGACAGCGGGCCGCGGCACGACGGAGCAACCGGGTCTGGCGTTGGGGCTCAATCGCGGCGGAGAGTGCCTGGGGGTGGCCTATCGCATTGACGAGGATCAGCTCCACTGCGAACTTCCGCTGCTGTGGTGCCGCGAGATGCTGTTCGGTGGCTATGTTCCGCGATGGGTGGAGACCCGGGACCTGGAGGGCCATATCCTCGGCCCTGCAATCACCTTTACGATTGATCCGCACCATCGACACTACGCCGGCGGCCTGCCTCGGCGCGCCATGGTCCAGCGCCTGACGAACGCGGCGGGCAGCTGGGGTTCGGCGGCGAACTATCTGTTCCGCACGATCAGCGCGTTGCGCCACAATGGCATTCACGATGCCGATCTTGAAAATATGGGTGCGCGCGTGGCGGCTGCCACCCTGTCGGCGTGATGGAATGAATAGCGCTTTCGAACTTCAATCGTATGGCCGTTGTCGAAGATCGCGATCTTCCAAACCGGATCTGCGCCACAAGGCGGCTTTCCGCCTTGTGGCAAAAGCGTCGGGCCAGAGCATCCTGCGTTCGTCCGAACGCAGGATGCTCTAGGTCAGCCGGATCGACATGCCGCCGTCTGCGATCATCGGACTTCCCGTCATGAAGCTCGATCTGTCGGAAAGCAGGAAGAGCGCGGCTTGCGCGATCTCCTTTGCGTCTGCCATGCGCTTCATCGGATGCAGGCCTGCGATGAACGCCATGACATCGGGATTTCCCTCGCCCCCGGCTGGCGTGATGGTGCCGCCGGGCAACAAGGCGTTGACCCGAATGCCTTCTGCCGCATGCTCGGCGGCCAGCGACTGCACGAGACCGTTAAGACCGGACTTGGATGCCGCATAGGCGCCCATTCCGGGCATGCCCGCATTGCTGAAACCAACGAACGACGATGTGAAGACGATCGAACCGCCACCGGCTTTCGCCATGGCGGGTATCTGTGCCTTCGCAGCGAGGAAAGCCGCCGTCAGGTTGACCGATATGACATCGTTCCAGTTGCCGATTTCCATATCGGGAATCGGCTCCATCCCGCCAAGAATTCCGGCGTTGTTGAACGCACCATCCAGTCGACCGAACTCCGTCAGGGCCAGATCGACAAGCGCATCGGCATAGCCGGCTTCTTTCACGTCGCCGGCCAGGAAGACGGCTTTGCCATTGGCTGCGTTGATCTTTGAAGCAATAGCCTCAAGTTCCGCCGACCGCCGCGCGCCAAGTATCAGCCTGGCCCCTTCGCCGGCAAACAATGCGGCTGCGGCAGCTCCGATCCCGCTGCTCGCCCCCGTGATGATGATCGATTTGTCTTCCAGTTCCATGCCATTTCTCTCCTGTCTGTCCTCGGATGATCCGGCTCAAGCCGGCACCCGGGCGACAGGTGTCATGATTGTGCAGCGCCGATCTATCCGTTTCCTGTGATCAAATCCCGTGCCGATCCATGACATACGGGATCGGCGCGCTCATGCGCTTGCGGGCGCAACCGCGTTTGACCGCGAAAATCGAGATCGGTCACAGCATCGGCCGCGTCGCCATCTCGCATCCGAGCAGCAGCAGGCAGACCAGGAACCCGCGACGAAAGACAGGCGGGCTGATCCGGCTGCGAACATGCTGTCCGGCCCACATCCCCGCCAGCGCCGGGATCACGGCGAGCGCCGAAATGGCGAGACGGTCGCCCTGAAACGCTCCATGCGCGCCAAGGCCGATGGCCAGCGCCACCGTCGATATGGTGAAGGACAGGCCGAGCGCCTGAACCAGATCCTCCTTCGAAAGCCCGAGCGCCTGCAGATAAGGCACGGCGGGAATGACGAACACGCCGGTTCCCCCCGTCACCAACCCTGTGATGCCGCCGATCAGCGGCGACAGCCAGGATTCGATCCGGGGCGGAAAGCTGATCTGGCGGGCGAACAATGTGTAGCTGGAATAAATGATGAGGGCGATTCCGAGGAAAGTCGTCGTGGTTCGCGTGTCGCCGCCGGCGATCCATGCCGTTCCAGGCATGGTGCCCGCAACGACCGCCAGCATCATCGGCCAGAGCCGCCGCAGGAGCGGCGCGAAGTTCGGGCCCGCGAAGAGTTGCCAGACATTGGTGACGAAGGACGGCGCGATCAGCAGGCTTGCGGCCGCCAGTGGAGAGACGAGCGTGCCAAGCACGCCCATCGCGACCGTGGGAAGCCCCATTCCGGTGACGCCCTTGACGAGGCCGGCGGCGAAAAAGGTCGCCGAAGCGGCCACGAGCATTGCTGGCGAAAGATCGATCATGCCGCATGACTACTCCCTCGGAGGCGCTTGACAATGCGGGTGTGGTTATGCCTGCCTTCGGCTGTTCCGAAGGCACAGAAGCGACCATCCCGACCAGCATGCGTTTCGACCTCACCGATCTTCGTCTGTTTCTCGCCGTCCTCGATGCCGGCAGCATCACCCATGGCGCAACCGAAGCCGGGATGTCGCTGCCGGCCGCCAGCGAACGGCTTCGGGACATGGAGGCCTCGGGGAAAGTCCTGCTGCTGCATCGCGGCCGGCGCGGCGTGAGCCCGACAGAGGCCGGCGAGGCGCTTGCCCATCATGCCCGTGCAATTCTCCACCAGATGGCGCAGATGCGGGGCGAACTCGGTCGCTACGCGAAAGGGCTTCGCGCCAATATACGCATCCTTGCCAATACGGCTGCCGTCTCGGAGTTCCTGCCCGAGCGGCTCGCGCCATGGATGGCGGCCAATCCGCAGGTCGATATCGAGCTGAAGGAGCGGCAGAGTCCCGACATCGCGCGCAGCATTGCCGCGGGATTTGCCGAGATCGGCATCCTGTCGGGCACGGCCGGGACCGAAGGGCTGACCTTGCGTCCCTTCGCCGTCGATCGGCTCGTCGCCGTGTTCCCGCCGGATCATGATTTCGCGGGAAGGCGGCAGCTTCGCTTCGCCGATCTGCTTGATCACTATTTCGTCGGACTGATGGACGGCGCCCTGCAGCAGCATATCGAGATGCAGGCGGCGCGACTTGGCACGAAGATCAGGCCGCGCATCGCGCTTCGCGGTTTCGAAGGCATCTGCCGCATGGTGGGCGAAGGGGTCGGCATCGCCATTGTGCCGGAAAAGGCGGCGCAGCATTGGAAGCGCCCGGCGCGAATAGACTTCGCACGGCTTTGCGACGATTGGGCCACACGCCGACTGTCGGTCGCCGTAAGCAGCGGCGCCGAACTGGCGCCTGCCGCGCAAAGCCTGTTCGAACATCTGACGTCAGGCAACCGCGCCTGAGGCGGCAAGGCGCCTTGCGTCGCGCGATGCTGCCCGTGCAGGCGTATCTGCGCAAACGCGGCATCACGGATCTGCGCGGAACCGCGAACTTGCATTTCCACCCACGCTGCCACTACCGGCCCGACGAGCACTCCCCGACCGAGACCTGGCCGGCGATGATCGACAGCCTCGCCGACAAGGCCAGGAAGCCCGGCATCCCGGCCCGGAAGTTCGGCACGGGTGGCGCGCAGGCGTCATCCACTACCACCGGACCTTTCAGTTCATCTCAAGCCGTGTTCAGCCAAAGGTGTGCGACAAGGCCGACCCGTCCTCCTTCGACTGCAAACGAGCGAATTGATGTGGGAGTTAAAGGCGGTCGCCCTTCGCCCGCCAGGCGGGAAGCCTGCAGGCGGCGTCGCGACTGTCGCATAAGCATCCCCAGCCTGCTACGCACCGGCCGCCAGACGCGCGTGACGGCGGGGGGTACTGCCCGTCACGCGCTTGTAGGCAGTGCTGAACGCGCTTTCCGATTCATACCCGAGCGAGCGGGCGACCGCACCGACGGGTTCGCCACGTGACAGGCTGCGTCCAGCGAGCAGCATCCGCCAGCGCGTGAGATATTCGATTGGTCCGTCGCCGACCAATTGCCCAAATCGCGCCGCGAAACCGGATCGCGACATGCCGACTTCCAGGGCCAGCGCCGCCACCGTCCAACGCCGCGCCGGCTCGCGATGCATCGCCGCGATCGCCGCCGCCACATACTTGTCGGAAAGCGCAAACAGCCAGCCGACGCCCGTGCTCTCGTCGAGGTGGAGGCGAAGCACCTGGACGAAGATCATGCAGGCGAGTTGCTGGGCGATCAGGATGCTTCCCGGCTTGAGATCGGTCAGTTCACGCCGCATTCGATCGAAGGCCCAGCGTAAAGTCTCACGATCCGTCTCGCTTTGCAGATGGACGATTGGCGGCAGCATGCTGAGCAGCATCGGCGCTTGCGGCCCGGCGAGCTGGAAATGGCTGCCGAGCACGGTCACCCCCTCGCTGCCGTTCAGCCTGACCAGCGTGCCCTCGCCCGAGCCGAGGAAGTGGCGCTGCCAATCGTCAGGCGGCAAATCCGGGTCGCTTGCAATCTGGAACGGCAGGCCGTGCGGCAACAGGAAGCAGTCGCCCTGTCGGAGAAACACCGGCTCACCATTGCCCTCCACCGCGATCCAGCACCCGCCCGAGGTCACGGCGTAGCATTTGACGCCCTCATACGGATCGAAACGGATCGACCAGTCGCCGCCCGCCTTGAAGCCACCGACGCGATAGCTTTTCAGCTCCAGCAACGAGATGACATCGGACAATGGATCCATTTTGGACGACCTCCAAGAAATCATGGACGACATAGCATAGATCGTCCGAGCGTAATCGCTAAATCTGGTCCGGGAGGCCAAGGCCTCACACAGTCTGATCAAGGGAGACCGGCAATGAGCTTTTTTGTGATGGCACTCATCATGACGTGTGCCGCCTGCCTTCTCGGCCTCCGCTTCATCCTGGCCGGGGGTTCCGTGCTCAGGGAGTGGGGTATCGAGGCGACCACCGGCGCGCTTGTCGTATCGCGCCGGATTGGCGTGATCTATCTCGGAATCGCCCTCATGTTCTTCCTCGGACGAACGGCCGCCCCCTCGGACCTCCGCTCGGCGGTGTGTCTGGTCATGGGCGGAGGGATCGCGCTGCTCGCGTGCCTGGGGTTCTTCGAGTTCGGGGCTCGGCGAGCCAGTGCCGGCATCCTCCGTTCGGTCGTCGCGGAGGCTGTGCTCGCAGCAGGCTTCGTCTGGGTGTGGTGGGGCGGGCGATGACAGCACCGAGGCCCAACAACGCAACATTCGGCCCGCCCGAAACCCGTCGTCACGCCGCTTCCAAAATTGAAACCACGGCGAAGTTCGAGGTCAACACCTCGGAAACCCTGAAGCAGGCGGATCGAGGCAGTTGTTCATGAAGCGCGTTCAATATCGCCGATATGGCGGCCCGGACGAATTACGGCTTGACGAGGTGAGGCCACCCGATGCGGCGCGAGGCCAAATTCGCGTTCAGGTCAGGGCTGCAGCAGCCAATCCGATGGATTGGAAAATTCGCCGGGGAGAAATGAAGATGCTTTCCGGCTCCCGGTTTCCGCGCGGCCTGGGCCATGATTTTGCCGGCGTGGTTGAAGCTGTGGGGCCGGGCGTGCGACGGCTCAAGGTCGGCGACGAAGTTCAAGGCGCCACCACCATCCGCCAGGCGGGCGCGTTCGCCGAACATGTCGTTGCAGACGAAAAAAACGTGTGGGTCAAGCCGCCGTCCATCTCGTTCGAGCAGGCTGCTGCCTTGACACTGGTGAGCGTGACGGCATGGCTCGCGCTGATGGCGAAGGCAAGGCTGAAAGCTGGCCAATCGGTCTTCATCGCTGGCTGTATGGGCGGCGTTGGACGTTCGGCGGTACAGCTTGCACGCATGCGCGGCGCCGAGGTCGCCGGCAGTTGCAGCGCGTGCGAGCGCGAGGAAGCACTGGCGCTGGGCGTGAGCGAGGTGGCCGATTATCGCGCCTTCGACATCGCTCCCTATCAACATCGCTTCGATGTCGTCTTCGATGCGGCGGGCGCGTTGTCGCTTGGCCAGTGCAGCGCGATGCTCAAGCGCCGCGGCAAGTCGCTGCATATCGTCCCAACGCCCGCCAAGATGATCGGCTGCCTGCTCTCATCGCGACATCACCTGGTGTTCGCCAATCCGACGCCGCAAGCCCTGGCGGGCATTACCGAAGCGGCCGAGCAGGGCAAGCTCGTCCCGGCCATCGGCCGCGTCGTGCCGTTGTCCGAGGCGATCCCGGCCGTCGTCGAACTCGAGAGAACCGGATTGCCCAAGGGCAAGCTGGTGATCGTTCCCACGCGATAATCGACAATAACGAGCATCCATCTCGGCGTGGAAGTTGGAGAACGGGGCTGTTGAATACGGTGACAGGAACACCGTTTGACCTGCTACTGAACTGCTATCCAGCGGCGATCAGAGCCTCGGCCGTTTCAGTTACGCCGCGAGGCGCGGGTTGAGCAACCGGTGGAGACGCGAAGCCCTTGTCGAGCGAAGGGCGGTCTGGCGGTTGCGTCCATCGAGAACACTCTGCTCTCGGTCCCGTTCCCCTGGTGTTCGGGATCGAAAGTCTGACTTCGCCCGATCGTCTGAAGACTGGCCTTTCCAGCCTCCAATTCGCCGTCCTGACGAAAACGGGCGTATTTCTGCCGCATGGTCAAGAGAGCCTGAGGGCTCTTACCAAGCGCTGCGGGATCAATCAGAAGACCGTGGCGAAGTGGAAGAAGCGATCTTCGGTCGCCGATGTGCCGACCGGGCCCAGGGAGGCCCATTCCACGGTGCTGTCGTTGGAAGATGAAGCGGTCATCGTCGCTTTCCGAAGGCATACGCTGCTGCCGCTCGACGACTGTCTCTACGCGCTCCAGCCGACCATCCCCCACCTGACTCGCTCGTCGCAGCGTCGCTGTTTCCAGCGTCACGGCGTCTCGAGACTGCCCGACACGGAGGGTGACAAGCCGGCGCGGAAGAAGTGACCTGCCACTGCGAATTTCCTCCAGAATTGATTAGAGTCCGGCCCATTGAAGGACGGACGAATGAAGAAGCAGAGATTTACGGAAGAGCAGATCATCGGTGTGCTGCGTGAGCAGGAGGCTGGCGCGAAGGC
>WGMQ01000109.1 GCA_016125005.1 bacterium
ACTCTGATTCTTCGGATGGAGCAAGCCGGGGGACGGGGCTGACCATGCCCACGGGCGGCGGAGTCGGTGTGGGTCCGCGCGTCGGGATCGCCTCGAGCTCCAGCCTTGAGATCAACCGCGAGAGACTGCTCGCCGAGGTCGTCAAACGCAGCCCCGCACCCTCCAGGAATGCGGTGGCGTCGGCACAGCACGAGGCCAGCAGGATACCATCGACCAGTTTCTGGAGCTTTGCCAGCCCCCAGCACTCCAACAGATGGTGGGCGGCCTCCTCGGAGTGAACCAGCAGGAGGTCGATCCCCCATGCCTTCAGATCTGCCTCGAGACGATCCACCTCGTCGTCCAGCACGACGCGCTCGTAGACCGGCACGCTCGTGACAACAGCTCCACGCACCCGCAGTTCACGCTGCAACTCGCGTTTGCCGTCCGTCGATTCGATGAACAGGGTTCGGCGTTCCAGCATCGACTTGGGGAGCTTCATCAGCAGAGCCCCCTCACCCTCGCTTGCCACGTCGACCAATTGAACCTGCAGCCCGCTGGTCCGCAGACGTGTAGCCGTCGGAACCCCGAGGGCGATCAGTTGGCAGTGCTCCGGGATGATGCGTACGTCGAGTCCTGCACCATGCAACCCTTCGAGGAATAGCTCCGCTGAGGAATCGTCGCCAAAAATGATATAGTGGGCACTCCGGAGGTCGTCGCCGATGCCCTCCAGCAAGTCTGCCAACGCCGTCTGGGGGAGTGTGCGGGCGAGGACAAAGTGGCGCGCCGTTCCGCCCACCGCCTCGACCGCCTTTGTTTCAGCTTCCAGAATCTCGGGTGCATCGAGGAGCGCCACCTTCATCCCCAGCAGCCGACGCTGGCTCTGGAAGTCCAGCAGGTCGCGCAGGTTCACCGTATCGCCCACGATGACCATGGCATCCTCAGGTATGTGCTGGCGTGCGATCTCCTGCTTCAACGATCCAATGGTGGCGGCGATGGTGCGCTGGCGGGGACTTCCCGGATCAAGGATCAAGGCCAGCGGTTCGGACTTGGAACGACCGCATGATTCGAGACCGGGCACCAGCCGGTCCATGAACAGACCGACATTGAGGAACACAAGAACGTCTGCGGCGGCCCCGAGGTTCTTCCAGTCGACCTTGCCCGGACCGGCAATCGCGTCGGATGGTGGGGGAGGTTCGTCGGGGGGCAGGGGCACCAATCGCGGGACGCTTCCGATGCGTACCTCGCGTGTTGGTTGCGCCGAGGCGCCACGGCGAATTTTAACGCCGGGACGCCGGGACTCGGGAGAGAGCCCACCATTGGTTCGGATCTCGGGGGGACGTGAGAGTCCTTCCCGCGCCATCAGCCCCGGGGTATGGACGAAGAGAGCCGTGTTCGCGAGCGTCCCGTGAAGCAACGGGATCCCCGCGTAGATGCTGGCGACGGTACTGGTGGGGATGCCCGGCACCACCTCGAAACGAATCCCGTAATTGCGGCAAAGGAGCAACTCCGCATCTCCCTCGGCCGTGAACAGCGGATCTCCGGGAAATAGCCTGACAACGTTCTTTCCCTGGCTGCACGCGCGCCGCATGGCGTCGGCCACCTGCTCGGCAGAGGGCGGAAGGACGTCGCCCCGTCGTCCCGTAAAGAATCGCTCGGCGGTGCCGGGCAGCAGATCCGGCCACCCCTTCTCCACCTCGGGGCCAAGGACGACCATTCCGCAATCACGGATCAGCGACAAGGCACGTTCAGGGACGAACCCCGTAACCGAGGGACCCAACCCAATGAAGTACACCTTGCCCGTTTGCACTGACATTTTGTCAATCCGCGTTGCTTGCTTTCACCATGCTTGCCATGTGAGCAAACTGGTCGGCGGATGTCAACCAGCCACGAAACCCGCCGCTCCAATCGTCATAGTTCATGCTTCATCAGATCAGCGACGGTCTCGCGCTTGCGCGCCACCTGAGCCTTGCCATCCACGACAAGGATCTCCGCCGGGTTGGGGCGCGTGTTGTAATGGCTGGCCATCACGAAGCCATAGGCGCCGGCGTCCTTGATGGCGAGCAGGTCGCCCTGTGCCGGCACAAACGACTCGCGGTCCAAAGCCAGATAGTCGCCCGACTCACAGACCGGACCTACAAAGTCCAGGACCGCGGTCTTGCCCTTGCGGGCCTTCAGAACGGGGACGATCTCGTGGTAGGCATCATAGAGCGTTGGGCGCATCAATTCGCTCATCGACGCGTCCAGAATCACAAAGCTCTTGGCCTCGCCCTGCTTAAAGTACTCGACCTTGGTCAGGAGGACACCAGCGGGGGCCGAGATCGAGCGACCCGGTTCGAGGATCAGCTTCACGCCAAGCTTCTTTAGTTCCGGCAGCAACGCATCCGCGAACGGTTTCAGGTCGAGGGGCTTCTGCTCCGCCTTGTAGGCGATACCGAACCCACCGCCAAAGTTCAGGGTCTTCAGCTTCGCCCCGGTACGGGCCATGACCTCGCGGGCAAAATCCGTCACCACCGAGACCACCTGCGGGTGGATCGACGAATCGAGGATCTGCGATCCAATGTGGCAGTGCAGGCCGATCAGCTCGAGTGAAGTCAGTTCGGTGCGGATCCGCTCGGCGAGAGCCATCGCCCGGTTCATGCTGATGCCGAACTTGTTCTCCTTCTTGCCGGTCGTGATCTTGACGTGGGTCTTGGCGTCGATGTTCGGGTTCACGCGGATGGCGACCGGTGCCTTCCGCTTCATCGTGGCCGCCACCTGATTCAGGCGCTCAGCCTCGGCTTCCGATTCGAGGTTGAACTCGAGAACCCCATGCTTGATGGCCGCCTGCATTTCATCGGCGCGCTTGCCAACACCAGCAAAAATGATGCGCTCGCCCTTGATGCCGACCTTCTTGACGCGCTCCAACTCGCCGCCGCTCACGATGTCGAAGCCGCTGCCTTCCTGCTCCAGGAGGTGGAGCACGGAGAGGTTGCTGTTCGACTTCACACTGTAGGCAACAAGGCAGTCGGTCTTTGCGAAGGCCTTTGCCACACGGCGATAGTTCGCCTGGAGCAGTGCTCCCGAGTAGACGTAGAGCGGGCTCCCGTGCTTTTCGGCCAGCTCCGAGAGAGGGACGCCGTCGACGCAAAGCTGGCCATTCACATAATGAAATCCGGGTTTCAAGAGAGGAACACTCCGTGATGGGGGCGGTGACATTGCAGTGCGCATCTTTCGGCGCGGGCGAGGCCGGGACAAGAGGGAAACAGCCATGCACCGTGGAACGAAAGACCCCCCCGCGCGAGGCGGGGGGGCTTTTTTCCGACGGGGATGGGAATGCTTACTTCTTCTTGTCCTTTGGGGCCAACTCGCCCGGACCCTTACGTGCTGCCACTTCATCGAAGTAGTAGTCAGGCAGATCGTAGTTGTAGTCGATCTTTTCGTAGAGCGCCTGCTGGTAGGTGGTCGGGGTCGGATCCTTGACGATGTGAGGCGTCACGAAGAGGTAGAGTTCGGTCTTGTTCTGACTGTTGCTCTGATTCTTGAAGAGCCAGCTGAGGACCGGAACGCGCAGCAGGTAAGGAACACCGTTTTCGGAGGCCGAGGAGTCGAACTGACGGAGGCCGCCGAAGGCGATGGTCTGCTCATCCTTGACGATGACCGACGCGGAGACCTTGCGGACGTCCGTCTGCGGAACGCCGCCGGGGCGGGCACCGGTGTCGATGGTCTGCTCGGGCTCAACGGTCATCTGGACGTAGCCGTTGTCCGTGATGCGGGGGAGCAGGTTGACCTTCGTGCCGACTTCCTCGAAGGACACGGTAGCCACCGAGCCCTGATCCGTGTTGATGCCGGTCTGGTAAGGAATCTTGCGGGTGATTTCCACCGAGGCCTCGACGTTGTTCAGCGAAAGCACCGTCGGATTCGCCAAGGTAACGGCCTCGCCACGCTGCTCTTCGGCGTTGACCTGGAAGTTCACGTCGAAGTCAGCACCGAGCACCCCGATGGTGCCAACCGTGCGCAGGCTTGCCGCGGAAGCGCCGGGAGCAAGGAGACCCAGTGCGCCCGAGGAGTTCGGGACCAGATCCTGTGCGATGGAGGTCGAGCCGGAGGAGGTTGAAGACGAGGAGGAAGAGGCCGACGAGGAGCGGGTCACACCAGAGAGGCTCGACGAAGCCGAGTCAGAGGTGGAACCAGAGGCGCTGTTGCTGCCGGAGATAGTGCTCGTGCCGATGCCGCCCGTATCCGGATCCACAGTCGTGCGCGGATTGTAGGCCTGATCCTGGAACGAGGTACGGGTGCCGATGGAGCGGCTGGCGCTCTCGGAGAGGTTCACGAGGCGGAGCTCGATGAGGACCTGCTTCTCGGGGCGATCCAGACGGGACACCAGTTCGCGGATCATGCGGACATTCTCGGGGACGTCGCGGATGATCAGCATGTTGCTGGAGGTGGCGGCCTCCATGCGACCCGTGTCACTGCCACCCGAGTTCGAGCTGTCGGCGCTCGAATCGATGAAGGGACGCAGGGCCGTGCGAACTTCGGTCACGTCAACCCAGTTCAGGATGATGGTCTCCGTGGCCATTTCGCGGTCGGAGGTCTTCACCAGTCGGCGCGGGACCACGTTCACGATGGCGCCCGGCTCGATCGTATAGCCGAGGTCATTCATCTTGAGGATCGCGTCGAGCATCTGGCGCAGCGTCACGTTGCGAAGGCGGAGAGTCACCTTCTTGGTCTTCACGTCCTCGGGCTTGATGAGGATGTTCAGTTCAGCGCGCTCAGCAATCAGGCGCAGGACGTTTTCCAGTTCAGTTCCCTGGAAGTCCACGCGTGCGACCATTTCGCTCAGCTTGTTGTCGATCTGGATCTGGCCGAGATCGGTGGCTGAGGGAGGAGCGCCCGCGGCGGAGGGCGGGACGTAGTAGTTCGACAGGGCATCGTTGGCCGGGGCCTGACCCGCGCCAGCGGCGGGGGCCTGAGCAGAACCAGCACCGCGCGCCAGCATCTCGGCGACCAGTTCGTCGGTCAGTTCGAGACCCGGCTCGGCTGCGGTGGCCTGCTCGGTTTCCGCCTGAATCGAGGCGGGAACGCTCAGGATGACCTTGAGCGAGTCGCCGGTCGATTCGGTGCGAACCTCCGTCCACTCGGTCAAGTCAGCGGTAAGCTGAACCGCCTTCTCGCCAGAGGAGAGAGTAACCGGGTTGACGCGGACACGGCTGAACATCTTCGACGCGCCGGGAGAAAGGGTGCGCTTTTGGGCGGCCTCGCTCAAGGTGGCGCCGGAAATGACGGCGATGAACTGACGCGATTCGGAGAAGCTACTCACCTCGACGGCGCCTTCTTCGTTCCACTGAAGGCTGAGGGTCTCCTCGTTCCCGCTGGTCTGCACGGACCAGTCGGAAATTTTGGGGGCGGCGAATGCGCTCCCGGCCATCAGGGATGCCAGGAGGGCAAGGCTCGCAAATTTCTTGGAGGAAGCCGAACGCATGGAGTGAAAGGGCTCCTTAAGGTAGGTATCAGTGTCGCAACGTCAAAGGTTAGAAGGTTCCAAGTACTTCGAGCTGAAAATCACGGTCCTGATAGGAGTACGTGACTTCGGACGCATCGATCGACTTCACGGTGACCCCCGCGAAAGCGGGCACGGCGTCACCCACACGGAGGAATTCATTCTGCACGACCACAACGCGACCGCCACCTTCTTCGATCAGGATCCCGTTGGTGTTTTCCTTAATCCACTGAGGAAGGACAATTGCCGGCGCCTCGGGGGGGGCTTCGATTGCGTTCCGAGTCAGGTTGGCCGTGTCGACCTTGGGCCGACTGGCTTCCTCCCGCGCCGTCTGCACTTCCTGGATGCGAAGAGGCGCCTCCTGCCCCTGCTTCGTGTTGGGATGCTTCTCCCGGATTTCCACCCAGAGCTTCTCAGACTTGTCGAAGTCCTTGGCGGCAAGCGCCACGGCCGCCTCGGCTGCCTTTTCCTCGGCCACGATGGCTTCGCGCACCCACGGAATGATCATGGGGTCGACGCCTTCGGGGAAGTAAATGAAGCGCGGACGGTCACTGAAGATCTTGTTCAACTCTTCCTGCGTGAAGGCCGCCTTGGGCTTGGTCGGGTCTTCTTCCGACTCGCGGAGGCGGGCACGGCTGGGAAGGTCGATGGTTGATTCAATCTCGTTGATGGTAACGAGGGATGTGGAAAGCAGAATGGCGTTGGCCGAAGGCTCGGTCCCCAGCGTCATCACGCTCGTGTCTACCGACGGGGCGGGCGTCGGGGTGACTTCGGCAGAACTGTCGGAGCTGTCGCTCATCGAGTCGCTGCTGGTCGAATCCTGAGCCGACACAGTCGCCGCGAGGGCGAAGGTCGAGAACCCGGCCAAACCGAGAAGCATTTTTCGCCAGACGATGGACGTCTTCATGGTGAGTACTCCTCCTTACCGGCTGCGGAACGTGAAGGTCGACACACCAACTTCCATCGGGTGGATGGAGGGGCGACGATCATCGTTCGTGAGGCGGAAGCTGTTAACGTACATGAGGCGGTTCGGATTGCATTCGATCAGGTTAACCAACTGGCCGAACTCGTGGTAACGGGCGCGACCGCGGATGACGAAGGGATACTCGAAGTATCGACCACGGCTCGTCTGGCGACCGGGTTCCAGGTAGGTAAACTGGACGTCCGTGCCTTCGAAGTAGCTGCGGAGCAGGCCGAACACTTCGATCGGATCCTGTTCACTTGGGAGCCGGGAGCTGACTCGCGTGAAGGTCTCGTTGACCTGCGTGCGAAGCTCCACGTTGTTGATCAGCTCGCGGAACTTCTTCAGGTCGGCCTCGTTCTTGATGCGGGCAGTCTTGACCTTTTCGGCCTCAGCCATTTGGGCGTTGGCCTCGGGGAGCACCATCATGAAGCCGAAGTAGAGAACGATCAGCAGGATCGCTCCACCCAGCACGCCGCCCACCAGAAGCGTTTGTTTGTTCTTGGGACTCAGCACCATTTCAAGTCCATCCTCGGGAGAGAATCTCGGTGGTCGGTCACTTGATCGTGACCGGTTTGGTGTTCAGCGTGACCGTGAAGTTACCCACGTCGCGCCCCTGAATTGTTGACTGGCTAAAGGGGGAAAGCTGAACCAGATCGACGAGCCCTTCCATGAAGGAGGACGGGGCTGTGTCGAAGGGGAGCTTGACCTTCTTCGCGCGCAGGTTGGTCACGAACTGCTCGTACTGCTCGAGGCGCTGCGTGGAACTGCCCTGCTCGACGTATGAGATGCCCTTCATGACCAGCTGCTGGGTGATGACGGGGACCTTCTCAATGACCGGCTGGGGGCCGCGGCGCCTCCTGGCCCACTCATTATACGCTGCCGTGGACTCAGGGGTATCCACCTCGGTGATCTTCTGGGTCAGGTCGATCTGAGTCAGAAAGACGCCCTGGGGAGCGAGGAGGGGAAGCGCGTTGAGCTTGCGTGACCAGAGGACACGATCAGGGGGGTCGAGGCGTTCGGCCAGTTCGATCAGCTTGCGCATACCGTCGAGGTTGGCGCTGACTTCATCGTACTCGATCTTGGTTTCCTTGAGGTCTTTCTCAACCTTGGCAGCCAGAGCCTTCTCATTGTTGAGTACTTCCAAGGCGGCGTTGCGCTTCACGAGCACATAGGCGCCAACGCCCACATTGAGGAGGAGAATCAGGGCCAAAACGAGAGCGACCAAGGCGCCGCCGGAATCGCCGGAAGAGGCGCTTCCGCCGCGTCCAGCCATCTCTTGTGGGAGAAGGTTAATCTTGATCATCGGCGATTAGTCCAGAACCTTTCTGAGGGCCAAGCCAATGCTGGCTCCCAACTGTGCCCGGTGGGCGTCGATGAGGGCGGAGTCCACATCCCGGCTGACCGAAATCGATCGGAGCGGGTCGAAGAGCTCGCAGGAGATATCGAGTTCGCCACCGAGGAACGGGGCGATGTTCTTGAGGCTTGAGCTGCCGCCGCCGATCACCACGCGCTGAACGGTGGTGCCGCCGGACTGGCCTTCGAAGAACTGGATCGAGCGACGAACTTCGCTGACCAGCTGGTTGATGACGTTCTGAATGGCCTTGGAGGCGGTGGACTCGGGCGAGTCGTCCCCCAGATCCGAGCCGGTGATGCGCTGAACCGTGCCGCGGATTGTGCTGATGAGCTCGTTCTCGCCTGCCTCGGTGTCTTCCTCCCTTTCGGGGGGAGCGAGGCCGACTGTGCGCTTGAGGCGTTCGGCTTCCATCCATGGCACGCCGCACTTTTGCATGATGGACTGGGTGACCTGATTTCCGGCCACCGAGATATCACGCGAGAAGCGGGAGGTGTTTCCAACGTAGATGTTGATGTTGGTCACGTCGGCGCCCATGTTGACGAGACAGATGCAGTCCTGTCGTGCGGGCTGGTAGTTGACTTCGAAACAATTGAGGAAGGCGAAGCCCTCGACATCGACCACGATGGGGGTGAGCTCGGCCGATCGGACAAGCTGCACGTGCTCAGCGACGAGGTCTTTGCGGGCGGAGACGAGAAGCACGTCGACCTTGCCTTCGACCGTGCTGTTGCCCAGGACCACCGAGTCGAGGTTCACCTCGTCGATGGAGAAGGGGATGTACTCCTCAGCTTCCCAACGGAGTGCATTCTTCAGGTCCGCTTCCGGCATGTTGGGCAGCTGGATGTAGCGGACGATGATGGATTCACCGGAGACGGCTGACACGCTGTGCTTGGCGGTAATCTTGCCGGACTGGAGAGCGCGACGAATGGCGGCGGTCTTCAGCTGGTAGATATCGGCGTTGCCTGCTGCACTACGGTCGCCGCCGGGGTACACATCGGCGATTCCAAACCGGACCAGTTCGAGCTTCGTTCCTGTTCTGCGAACCTCAACAGCTTTGACGCTGCTGGAGCCCACATCAAGACCGACGACTTTTTTTCCTCCACCGAACATCGATCAGATCTCACTTTCGCCCAAGTTAGTGCGCGGGGGTTGGCGGGTTGCATCTCTTGTGCTGCGACGAAATGCGCTTCGCTTTCGTGTTTTTCACCGGATTCCTCCGGTGCCGTTGCGTCTGGCGGAGCCAGCAAACCTTGGCAATGTCGTTTCCTGCCGTATGGCCTAGTTTGCCGACAACAGAGCCGCAAGGAGATTCTTGCCGCCCTGGCCCCACTTCTGTGGGTAGCCTGTTGCAGAAGCTTGGGTTGCGTTCCTGCCTTTGGGTATCGTGCGGGTATCCTTCACTGGTCTTTCGCTGGGGAATAGCTCATTTTGTCGTTTTTTCACGATCTAAGGCTTTTCGGAGGGAAAGAACTCAGGGCAAACCCCCTCTCTCCTCTCAGGTTCAGAGGTAATGGTGCTTTACAAGAGCGCCTGAGCAGCCGTGACAGCCGCCACAAGGGCGATGTCTTCCTTCGTGGCACCTCGTGAGAGGTCGTTCACTGGGCGGGCGAATCCGGCCAGAATCGGACCCAGCGCCTGGGCTCCGGCCAGTCGCTCGGTCAACTTGTAGGCAATGTTCCCCGCGTCCAAGTCGGGAAAGATAAGGACGTTGGCGCTTCCCGCCACGGAGGATCCCGGTGCCTTGCGTCCCGCCACCGCGGGAATCAGTGCCGCGTCGGCCTGCAACTCCCCGTCGATGGCCAGCTCGGGGCGGCGGGCGCGCAGAAGCTCCATGCCGCGGCGCACCTTGTCCACTCGCGGATGGGTCGCGCTTCCCCGGGTTGAAAAGCTAAGGAAGGCGATCTTGGGAATAAGTCCGGGCAAAAGGGCGTTCGCCTCCGCTGCGGCTGCCTCGGCGATGTCCGCCAACTGCTCACTGGTGGGGTCGGGGACGACTCCACAATCGGCGTAAACGAGAACGTTGTCATGGCCGAAGGGGCTGCCCGCAGGCATCAGCATCAGGAAGAAGGAACTGGCCGTGGCGATACCGGGGCGGGTGCCCACCAGCTTGATGGCGGAGCGCAGCACGTCGGCCGTCGGCGAGGCGGCCCCAGCGGTCATCCCATGGACATCGCCGAGTCCCAGCAATCCGGCCCCAAACAGCAGCGGATCGCGCAGGAGCATCGCGCGTATCTGATCGGGTGTGAGCCCTTCCTTGCTGCGTCGGCTGCCGTAGAGCGCCACCACCTCCTCCAGACGCGGGTCGTCCACCGGGTAGCGGAACTCGGCGCCGCGGAGCGAAATGCCCAGCACTTCCGCGGAGGTCATGAAGTCCTCGCGGCGGCCCAGCAGCACGGGCACGACCCACTCGCGTTCCAGCAGGATCGCGGCCGCGCGGAGTGTGCGCTCGTCGGTCGCCGCCTCCGGGAGGACAATGCGCCGACGCGGGGAGCTGGTGAGTCGCTTCAGCAATTGATGAACGAATGGATGCATTGGCAGCTCTCAACTGTTGGATTCGCGAAGTCGGTTGGCGACCTCAATCAGTCGGCGGCAGGCAACGGGATCCAAGGGACGATCCCATTGGCCGCGCTCCTTGATGGCGCTCCCGACGATGAAACCGTCGGCCAGAGGCCAGTAACGCTCGAGGTTTCCGTGGGCGATCCCGGAGCCGACAAGGCGGGGGAGATGACTCGCGCGGGCCACTGCCTTGAGGTCGTCCAGGTTCGCTTCGTCCCCGGTAAAGGCACCAGTGACCACCACGCCGTGGGCACCGAAGAACTCGGCGGCATGGGCTGTTTCCCCAAGGGATACATCGGCGGTGATGGCGTGGCTGGAGTGCTTCTTCTTGATGTCCGTGAAGACCATGACGCGGTCGGCCTGGATGGCGCGGCGATAGCGGAGCAACTCGCCTGCATCGGACTGCATGAGGCCTTCGTCCGCCACGTGGCCGAAAACGAAACCTTCTGCGCGAATGAACCGGGCGCCGGAGGCGAGAGCCACCGCCAGAGCCTGGCGATTGGCTCCCGCCAGGATCTGGACCCCGAGGGGTAGTTGGGTTTCCAGCACGATGCGACGTGCCACGACCGCCATGATGGCGGTGATCTCCGGTCCCACCTCGCGGTTGAGGTAGGGGGCGTCGTGCATGTTCTCGATGAGAAGTGCATCGAAGCCTGCCTCGGCCAGTTGCTTGGCCTCGCGGACCGCGATTTCCTCGATGTCCACGGGGCCAAACTTTGACCGTGGTGTCCCCGGCAGGGCCTGCAGATGGACCATTCCAATCATCGACTTGTCACGACCGGTGAGCATCTTCATGGCGTGGGCTTGTTCCCTCTCGGTTGGTTGACAGGCTTTTTTGCGCGGGGCGACAGCGGGGCGCAAGTGGGGGATAAACGAAGCTCCCGGCGGACGATCGGTCCGCCGGGAGCGTGTGATGGGCGTTCTGTGGACGAGCCGGTGCTTACTTGCTGCCGGGCACGTAGAGGCGCTGGCCGGTGCCGACGCGGGCGCCGGCGGGGAGGCGGTTGGCCTTCAGGATGTCGCCAGCGCTGACTCCGTACTTGGCGGCAACCTGGTCAATGGTCTCGCCCGCGGCGAAGGTGTGGTAGGTACCACGGCGAGCGGGAGCGGCGGCCTTCGTGGCCTCGGGCTTCTTGGTCTCGGCGGTGGTGCTGGTCTTGGCCACGGGGGTGGAGGTGCGAGTGGAGGGATTCGTCATTTCCTTGAATCCGGCGGGACGGGAAGGCGTGCTCTGCTGCTGAACGGCAACAGTCTTCTTCTCGGTCTCGACCTTGGCGGGAGCCACGGCCAGCGGGGCCTGGTCGAGGGTCTGGGTGCTGGTCGAAGCGGCAGCAGGCGCGGGAGTCGTCGTGGTGGACGTCTGGGAATTGGAGGTGGCACGGGCCAGGGCACGGTCACCGGCAACGCCCTCGACCTTCGCGAGGCGCGCTTCCAGGGTGCTGAGCTTGGTGATGACCGACTCGCCGTCGACGCTGGGGACCAGGGCGCGAAGCTCGCTGTTCTCCTGGCTAAGGCGGGCGACTTCCTCGTTAAGGCGGGTCACGTCTGCGGTCAGCGCCGTATTGGACTCCACGGCCTTATCATACTCAGCGAACTTCTTGCGGATGACGGGGCTGTTTTCCGGCTTTCCGGAGCATCCGGTCAGGGCCACGACGGCACCACCGGTGATCATGAGGGACAGAATGAGGGCACGGGAACGGCGCATGGGAACGACTCCTTCGAGCGGGGAACAGGTGAAGTGACAGCCCGGGAGGTAAGGGAATCCGCGGGATGAGAGTGGGTTCACTCCGGCAGCAGCGAGCGCACACCGGCAAGAAAAAAACGCCCCTGTTCCGCAGATTTTTGTTGCGGGTACGGAGGCACAAAAACTCCGAGTCGTGCCCCTTGCCCCACGCTCCCTCGGGGGGTCCAATTTGCCCTGTCACAAAGCGTACAGGTGAGAGGACTCGGAGATGAAGCTGACGGCTGACATTGTGGTGTGTGGGGGATCGTTCAGCGCCCCGGCGGCGGCTCTTCAGGCTGCCCGGACCAACCCGCAGGCCACTGTCCTGCTCATCGAATCGGGTGACTGGCTTGGCGGGCAAACCACCAGCCAGGGCGTCGCGGCGATCGACAATGCTTGGCACAATCCGGGCGCCACGCTCATGCGCGAGAACCCCGCGCGGTATTACGCCAAGGACTACCTAGAGCTGATCGACCGCGTGAAGAAGGCGCCCGCAGCCGCGCCCGGCATGGGCTATGGCGGAGACGGTGTTTGTTGGGTCTCCCGCGAGGGATTCGACCCTCGGACCGCGGCGTGGGTGCTCGATCAGATGATCGCCGAGCAGCCCAACATCAAACTCATGAAGCTGGCCGTGGTGAAGGAAGTCGCGACGACCGGTCCCGAAGACGCGCGCATCATCACGGGGCTGACGATCATCGAGCGCCAGCCCCGCCCCGGCTACCGCCCGCACGACGACTTGCTCTCCCAGGAGTGGAACGACTGGTATTCACGCGAGGACAGCCATCGCTACACGAAGGCCATCCACTCTGTCGAGCCGCGCGATCCCGCCGCAGGCATGGTGGTGATCGATGCAACCGAGGTGGGGGACGTGATGGTGCTCTCCGGCGCCGATTACACCGTTGGCCGCGAGCAAACCACGGAGCGCTTCGCCGAGGATGGGACTCCGCCCGCCATCGATGAAAACGGATCCCAAGCATTCGTGTTCGTCTTCTGCATGTCCACCGACGAGGTCGCCGATGCAGAGGATGAACTGAAGGCTGCATGGCCCGGTTTGGAACCGTACTACGCGGAGCAGTGCCAGTCTTTCTATTCCCTCGGGAACTTCACCTTTGCGAAGGTCTGGACGTATAGACGTCTATACACGACGGGAAAGCCCTTCGACTTTGATTCGGTGAGCCTGGGCGACGTGACCATGCAGAACTGGAATCCGGGTAACGACTATCCCTACGGCACGCTTTTCAAGTCCCGCGCCGACCTTGGCGATGAACTGGGGGATTGGCGCGGCGGCGTGCGCCTCGATCAGATAGCCGCAGCGGAGCTGCACGCCATCGGCTTCTACTTCTATATGAAGGATCGCCGCACCACCGCCTTCGATACGCGACTGGCTCGGGGCGACATGCGTGAGAACATGATGGACACGCCGCACGGCCTCGCGAAGTTCCCATACGTGCGGTGCGGTCGACGCCTTGTGGGTCTCGACAACTTCCGAATCACCAGCCGCGAGTTCACCGACACGCGTGGCACCGGCTACGCGGGCGGCAGTTCGTTCCGATACTTCGACAGTGTGGGCATTGGCTCCTACGCGTCGGACGTCCACGCCACCAAGATCAGCCAGGGGATGAATCCCCACCCCGAGCAACCGGCACCCTTCTACATTCCCTACCGTTCCCTTGCGTCGCGCAACGTGCGCAACCTGTTGGCGAGCGGCAAGAACATCGCGGCGACCTATGTGACGAATTCCGCGTATCGCCTCCATCCGATCGAATGGGCCGCAGGCACGGCCGCTGGTGCCGCCGCCGCCATTATGCACCGCGACGGTCTCCGCAACGATCAACTCCTGGAACTGCCCCGACTGCGTGCGCTTCAGGAACAGTTCGCGGGAATCTCTCCCATCCATTGGGAGGCTTTGGACGCCACGTCTGTACCACCGACGAACGGTGATCTGATCGTCAATGATCTGAAGCCGATTCAGCAGGGTCTGCCATTCCTGATCGAGGCCTTCTATCCCCATGCCGCCAAGGCCGAGGCAGTTTGTGGCGACGCGATCCTTGGATCGGCGACGGCGAGGACCAACGGCGCCTTTGCCATCAAGGCAACGGGCCTTTCGACCGGCACTCATCGCATCGAAGTACGTCTATACAACGAGACCAGTCAGATCATCGACACCGCCACGGCGGAAGTATCCGTGGTGGAGTCGCTCGCCAACGCCATCGTCGTCGACAACTTCGATCCCGGGTTTGCCTTCGCCGGGGACTGGAAGCTCGGAATCGATATTCCCGACCGGTACGGGCTCGACTATCGCAGCCATCCCGGGTCGGGCGAAGCCGACAGCGCGACTGCGGCCGGTTCCTGGCGCGTTGATCTTCCGAAAGACGGCGTCTACCTGGTAGAGGTCTGGTATCCGGCGGCCCCGCACCATACGAAGGCGGCTCCGTTCACCGTGATCCATCACGGTGGCGAGACGGAAGTTCACATCGATCAGACCAAGCGGGGCGGGTCGTGGGTTCCGCTCGGAAACTTCAAGTTCGCGGCGGGTGACACCGTGCGCGTGATGCTCACGAACAAAGGAGTGAGCACCGACCAGGTCGTCGTCGCGGACGCCGTGCGCGCCACGTTGCTGAAGGAAGTGAAGGTCTAGTCAGCCATCCGTCAGGCGACTCGACTTGAGGCGCCCGTTTTCGTCGAGTTCGATCCTGATGTGTTCATCGATCCGTGGGAGGACCATGCCCCGCCGCTCTCGTGGCCGAATGGTGAAGACCATGTGTGTGGCGGTCGTGGAAACCTCGTCCCAGCGACTCACGGCCCGATGGATCTCAGCTGCCGTCATGCCGGGGCGGAGCACATCCATCTGGGCGCGGAACTCCAGTGGGTGGACAGAGTAGCCTGCGAATCGGTCGGCGCGGAGGATGGAGAGACCGAAGAATCCTATCAGGCACAACGCCACAGGAACTAGCAGCAGCACGAGAACTTGGCGTCGTCCCGACATCGATTCCATCCTCTCAATATGGGGCCACCTTCGACCAGGCCTCCATGAAGTTGGCTCCGCGGGAGACCAGGTTCTGCCCGTCGACGATCTCGATTCCCGGGCGCTTGCGGTATCCGTCCATCACGTCCGCGGTCACGATCTGAAAGCGCACCGCCGTTGGTTGCGCAGGGATGAACGGCTTTGCGGAGCGCAGGTTCCGCAGGGCCTCGACGGCCCCGTGCTCGATCATCTGACGCGCACGCACCGGGGGAATGTGTCGCGCGGAGTAGCGACTGAGCCCGCGCTTCACGGCGACTGTCTTCACGCCGGGGCCGAGCAGCGCGGTCGCTTCCTCGCACGCCTTGTCGTCGCCCGTGACCAGGGCCATCGGCACGCCGTAGTGCCCACAGATAGCGGCCACGATTCCGATCTCTCCGACCACCTGTTCGTTGATGAAGACATTCCACCAATGCATGGAGGCGATCGTGTGGGAGAGCACGCCGCCCGGCGTGCCGCCGCGGGCGTGGATGCCGACGAAGAAGCATGCGTCGCACCCATCCTCGAAGACTTGGAGGTAGTTGGCCCAGCCATGGTGCGTGACGAACTCGCAGCGCGGGTCGATCAACTCGGGGATCAGCGAGTTGAAGGCGGGACCTTTGTTCGACTGGGCCGCACCAGCTCCGTGGGAATCGACGACAAGGACCTCGTCGGCGCCGCCCGCAAAGGCACCTCGGATAGCCGCGTTTAGTTCCTCCGTGTAGAGGCGACGGCCCTCCTGATACATGGCGCTGTCGTGGCTCACCTGATCCCAGTGAACAATCCCCGCCACGCCTTCCATGTCGCCCATGATGAGAACCCGCATCGCCGCCTCCTGAATGAATGTGACGGGGAAGCGTCCTCGGTTGGAGGAAAAGTGACAAGCATATCTGCTGTCCGGCAGGGAGCAAGAATTCCGCTGGTCCCGCGGCGGTGGGGCGCGTTACCAACCGTCTCCATTTTCGGAGGTGCGGTGCCATGAAAGTCGGAATCCTCGGCGCAGGACAGCTTGGTCGGATGCTGGCGGAGGCGGGGAAGGGACTCGGGATGGAGTTCCGGTTCCTGGACCCGGCGACGGAGATTTCCGCGCGCGGGCTTGGCGAGCACGTCTGCGCTGCCTTCGAGGATGTCGATGCCCTGGACGAGTTCCGAGAGGGACTCGACGTCGTTACCTACGAGTTCGAGAACGTCCCGGTGGAATCGGTGCGCTGGCTGGCGGAGCGCGTTCCCGTCCACCCGTCCCCGGAAGCGCTGCGCGTGGCGCAGGATCGTCTCTTCGAAAAGCGCCACTTCCGCGAACTGGGCGTGGCGGTCCCTCCCTTTGCCGATTTTTTCTTCCGCGACGAGTTCAACGAGGCGCTGCGTCGTATCGGCCTTCCGGTGGTCCTGAAGACGCGTCGCTTCGGATACGACGGCAAGGGGCAGCGTGTGATCCGGGCCGAAGCGGACATCGAGCAGGCATGGAAGGATCTATACGGAATTCCCCTCTTCATTGAGGGGTTTGTCCCTTTCGACCGTGAAGTTTCACTCCTGGCTGTGCGCGGAAGGAATGGCGAGTTCCGCGCCTGGCCGCTCGTCGAGAACCATCACCGGGAAGGAATACTGCGGCTGTCCATTGCACCCGCCCCGGCCATCAGCGAAGCGGTCCAGCGTCGAGCTGAGGCCCATGCCAAGCGGGTGATGGAGACGCTCGGCTATGTGGGTGTGCTGGCGATCGAGTTCTTCCTCTGCGGCAGCGAGCTGCTGGCCAACGAGATGGCGCCGCGGGTTCACAACAGCGGCCACTGGTCCATCGAGGGATCGGAGACTAGCCAGTTCGAGAATCATCTGCGTGCCGTGGCGGGACTTCCACTCGGTCCGACGGGAATGAAGGGCCATTCGGCAATGGTGAACCTGATCGGCGAGACTCCTTCCGCGGTCTCGTCCTGGCCAAACGCACACTTTCACGACTACGGCAAGAAGCCGCGCGCCGGTCGGAAGGCGGCGCACCTGACACTTGTCGAGGATTCGCTCGACCGATTGCGCGGGCGTCTAGACGAGCTAAAGGGTGCGACCGGACTGCCTGCTGTCTAGCAATCTATACGGATAGACAGGGGCGTCACTTCCCCTTCTCCACCGCTTCCAGAGCCTTGTCGTCGCCGGCACCGGGCGCAAAACCGTCAGGAATCAGCATGGTGAAGGTGGAGGCATCGTCGATGGCAACGACGACGCTTGATGGTGTCCAACTCAGCACGTGGCCTCCCGCCGTGCGGTCTGCCGTGATGAAGTGAAAGTGAAAACCCGGGACGTTCAGTCCCTTGACGTAGGCGGGACAGTATAGCCCGACCATCGTCCCCTCCACATCCGTGAAATCGAAGGTCTTCTGCCCGTCCGCGATTACGGCCGGGAGCGGGCGATTCGTTTCCTGACGGGGTACGCTTCGCGTGCGAAGGCTTGAGAATCGTCCGTGCACCCGGATCGCGGCAAATCGGTCCGGATCCAGATGGTTGAGAACCTGCTGTTCGGGTGAAATGCCCGACGTGTTGTCGATCACTAGGATCGTCTCTGGGTCGAAGTGTGTCAGCGCCGCGAAGGGCGTCCGTTCTGCGGGCGCCACGCGGCGGGCCTCACCGCTTACCGGGACCTGCCATGCCTGACCGTCGAGGACGATCAACTCGCCATCCAGGCGGTCCAGAGTCCCCAGCCCGAAGTCGCCGTAGTTGTATAGACGAGACAGGCGCACGGTCCCGTCGTAGTTCCCCGCCATGAGCGAATCGATGGTGGAGACCTGAGCCAGCGTCTCGCGTTCGCGGGGCTTTGTGGCGCAGCCCGCCAGTGCAACCAGGCAGGCCAGCAGGATGAATCGACGCATGGCGTGGACCTCTCGTTCAGGTTGTCAGGAAAATAGATCGTTCGCCGCTTCGTAGTCCTCGGGACGTCCGAGGTCAAGCCAACGTCCCGTGTGGCGGAACGAGTGGATCGGTTCGTTGGCGGCGAGAAGCGCCAGCACCAGTTGGTCGAAGCCGAAGTGCTCGCCGCGAGGGACGTAGTCGAGGCAGCGCTTGTTGAGGATATAGACGCCCATACTGACCGTGTAGGGAATCCGGGGTTTTTCCACGAATCCGACGACCTTTTCCGCGGCATCGCGCTGGAGGACGCCGAAGTCGATCTTCACCTCGCGGTCAAAGGTGGCGATGGTGAGCGTGGCCTTCGAATCGTGGTGGGCGCGCCAGAGGGCCTCGAAATCGATGTCCGTCAACAGGTCGCCGTTCATCACCAGAAAGTCGTCCCCCAGGTTGTGGATGAAGGCGAGAGGGCCGATGGTGCCGAGCGGCATGTCCTCGATGGCGTAGTCGATCTTGATGCCGAGTTTCTCGCCCTTGCCGAAGAACACCATGATGAGTTCCGCCAGATGTCCGACGGAAATCGTGATGTCGCCGAAGCCGGCGGCACCAAGCGACGACAGCACGCGGTGAAGGATCGGGCGGTCGCCAACGGGCATGAGTGGCTTCGGCAGGACTGTCGTGTAGGGACGCAGGCGCTGGCCCTGACCGCCCGCCAGCACCACCGCACGCCGACTCATCGGACGTACTCCTCGACGGGAAGATCCTTCAGAAGCGGGCGCAGGTAATCGGTCGTCTGGCGGATGCCTTCATCGAGGGAGATTTCCGGCTTCCAGCCGATCTCGCGGCGGATGCGGGTATAGTCGCTGATGAGAGCCAGCACCTCGCTGGCGGCGGGACGGCGGCGGTCGGAGGCTTCCTCGACCGGCTTCTGGATGCCTAGCAGGTTGAGGATGTGCGCGGCCAGGCTGCCGACGCTGATTCCGCGCCCGGTACCCAGGTTGAACACGCGGCCGACCACCTTCTCGGCCGGTGCCTCGGCTAGCACCCGAAAGCCCCGGGCCGTGTCGCGGACAAAGGTCAGGTCGCGCACCGGATCGAGCGCACCGAGGCGAACTACGCTGCACTTTTCGGAGAGGGCCTGCGCGATGATCGTGGGGATGACGGCGCGCATGGACTGGCGCGGGCCGAAGGTGTTGAAGGGGCGCACCGTCACGACCGGCAGGCCGAAGGAGCGAAACCAGCTCTCCGCCAGCTTGTCCGCCGCGATCTTGCTGGCGGCGTAGGGCGACTGGGCCTGGAGCGGGTGATTCTCCGCCATCGGCGTGGTGACCGCCGTGCCATAGACTTCGCTGGTGGAGGTGTGGATCATGCGGGGAACGGCACAGTCGCGGCAGGCCTCCAGCACGTTGAGGGTGCCGGTGATGTTCGTCGTCACATAGGAATGGGGCGCGACATAGGAATAGGGAATGCCAATGAGCGCCGCCAGGTGGAACACGGCGCTGGCACCATCCACGATCCCGCGCACGCAGCGTGAATCGGCCACGTCGCCGTGGACGATTTCGAGTCGGCTGCGCGCTTCCTCCGCAAGCCCGACCCGGACCTTTGTCAGGTGCCCTTCGCTGCCGAGCGCGTTGTAGTGGACGAGCGCCTTGACGCGCCAGCCATTGGCCAGCAGCTCCTCGACCAGATGGCTGCCGATGAAGCCGCCAGCGCCCGTCACGACCGCCTGGCGGCGGTCCTCGATGGGTACACGAATGGCTGCTTCACTTTCGGGAATCGGTTGCGGTTGGGTCATTTGCCCGGACACGGCTCCTTAGCGCTGGTCGTCGTCCTCGTCTTCCAACTCGCCGTCCTCTTCGCCTTCCTCGTCGTGGAAGATCTCGTCGGCAAAGTCCTCGGCGTTGTCGAACCAGAGGGTTTCCTCGCCTTCCTCGAAGGCGGGGACCAGCACGCCGCTCTCCGTCGCCTCGGCGATGGCATAGGCGGTCATGCAGGCGACTTCAAACGCCGCGGGGGTGTCCTCGAAGGTCAGGAGGATGTCCGAGTGATTCTTGTCGATGCGGGGAGCGAGGGACTTCTCCTGGCCGACGATCTCGTCGATCATCTTCTGCATTTCCTCGTCCCGGTCGAGACGGGAGGTCACCTCGATCTCGATGATCGGATCGCCTTCGTCCTCTTCCAGCTCCGGGAGGTCGATGAAGAAGGTGGCGGACTGGCCTTCGTCGGTGGCCGGGGGGAAGTTCTTGGCCTTCTGCCCCTTGTCCCAAGGGAAGGAGGTGAGGGCGAAGCTGTCCTTGATGGCGCTGGAGAGTTCGCGGGCCTCGAGCTTGAACGGCTTGACGGCAAAAAGCAGCATGGCGGGCATGACAGGTGATCCTGGGAGCGAGTATTGACGGGCAACGGGTCCAGAGCGTGACGGCTGGGCCCCCGGCGTCAATCAGTGTGATGCGGGAGGGGCGTCAGAGTCATTCGGTGAGGTGAGATAAAGATCGATCGTGTCGACTTCGCGTGGGCGGCCCACCGGCACGGGAACCAGATCCACGGCCACCTTGGGTGATGGACCCAAGTTCGAGCCGTAGGGCGGCATGGCCTGGACCATTACCTGTGTGCCGGCGTAGCGGGTGCCCCAGTATCCCTTGGAGATGGAGGAGGTGCCGTCCGGGGCTTCCGATTCGCCATAGGTTCCCATTTCCTGCAACCAAAGCGGGGCACGCTCTGCTTCAACTCCCTCGGGGGTAAGGATCTTGATGGGCGGCAGACAACTATACGGGCGCAGCGTGACGGTATTGGACGTGCCGACATCGTCAAGTGATAGGGCCGCCCACCCGCCATCGGTCGAGATGAGGAGCCGGGCGGGAACACCGGGCGGGAGCGACGCCGTCACGAGGCCATCGGCATCGGTAATGTCGTCGACGAATGCGCCAAGATTTGGGTAGGAGAACCGGACCGGTATGGCCTCGCCGATGGTTCTGCCGTCCTGCTCAAGTACGCGAACGGTCCTTGTGCGTCCCTCGGCCAAGGCGCTCACGCGCTCGCCGTCGCCTCCTCTGCCGGTCCGCCCGTATCCCCACCATGCGGGTGGAGTCGGGGTCACTTCTTCCCCCGCCTCCAAGACAACTCGTGCATCCAGAGTCCCTGCTGCGATAGCTTCCGATTCGTGTCGTCGATACCCCGGCGCGCGAACCTTGAGGGACATCCACTGGGTGGCTGGTCCATCGGGGAAAAGAAAGCGCCCCTGCTCATCGGTCGTCGTGGGCACTGGGTAGGAAGTAGGGTGCGGACCCCAAACACCGTCTCTGGTCCACCTCTGGGCAAGAACGTATGCACCAGCGACCGGGCTTCCGTTCACCGTGACCACCTGGCCACCGAGCGGCCTCGCCTTGTGCACCCTTAGCTCGAGCTTGAATTGTGGATCCATGTAGGCCGCAGAAATCCCGGACACGATGGCAGACTCGTACCCTTGCGCGATCACCCGAGCTCCCCAGAGGGCAGTTGCGCTCGTCCCCCGGGGGGGGCCAGGGGTCATGCTAAAGCACCCTTCTGCGTCCGTCATGGCAGGATCCCCCGGCATCAGCGGCGGCCCCAGAATCGGATCCCACCATTCTCTCCGAGGTGAGTTATCGATGAACTGTACAGAGGTCCCTGCGATTGGCTCGCCTGTTTCCCAGTCCTTAACGACGCCGACAAATAATCGCCGCTGGCAAGACTGATCGGGTGTGTCGGTCCCCGCGCCATCGGCCGTTGCTGACAACGGCATGCAGCAATACATTGCCATAAGCATGGCCAAGCCCATCAAGCGCCCCATAATTCCCTCCCCGCGTTGGCTAGCCCCTCAACGCCATTCGATGAATTCCCGGTTCCCTGCCGCCTTGCGCATCTGCTCGGGGAGCGGAGCCGTTTCCGTCGACTTTCCTTCACGGCGCAGAATCGCGTTTTGCGCCGCCAGTTTGTAGGCTTCCGCCAGCGTGGGGTAGTTGAACACCACGTTGGTGAAGTATTCCGGGCCTCCGCCGAAGTGCATCACCGCCTGGCCGATGTGGACCATCTCGGTGGCGCCCTCGCCGATGATATGGATTCCGACCAGGCGTTGGGTCTCGCCGTGAAAGATCAGCTTCAGTGCCCCCGTCAGGTCGCCGAGGATCTTTCCGCGGGCCGTATCGCGCCAGAGCGCCGTCCCGACGAAGTACGGTGTGTCGTCCTCGCGGCACTGCTGCTCCGTCTTGCCGACCATGCTGATTTCCGGGATCGTGTAGATGCCATAGGGAATGGTGTCGGGATTCCAGGTCACCGGGCGCCCGATGGCCGTGGAGGCGGCAATGCGACCCTGCTCTGCGGACGTCGACGCGAGGCTTGGGAAGCCGATCACGTCCCCGGCGGCCAGGATCGAAGGCACGCTGGAGCGATAGCGCTCGTCCACGGTGATGTGACCGCGCTTGTCGAGCGCCACGCCCGCCTCCGCCAGACCGATGTTGTCGGTCGCGGGAGTCCTGCCCAGGGCGAACAGCAGCGAATCGGCCTCGATCTCGCGGCCGCTCTTGAGAGTTACACGGACGCGCTTCGCCACGCCGTCGCCCTCGCCAAGGACGACCTTTGTATAGACGTCGTCGAAGATCAGCTCCACGCCATTTTGCCGCAGATGCTCGTAGAGCAACTCCGCCACGCAGTCATCGACGAAGGACAGCGGGCTCGGGCGCGGATCGACCAGGATCGTGGGAATATCGAGGGCCGCGAACATCGAGGCGTACTCGATTCCAATGACGCCCGCGCCCATGACGATGATGCTGTCGGGGAGGGGGCGAAGCTCGTTCTCCCGGCCAAACACCGCATCGCTGTCGAAGATGTTCTGGTCATCGAAGGGAATGTCGGCGGGACGCCGCGGACGGGTCCCCACGCAGAGAAGGATGTTCTCCGCGGTGATGCGGGACTCGTAGCCGGGGCCGATTTCGACGTCGACCTCATGGGGTCCCGCTACTCGCGCCCGACCGACGAAGCGCTGCACGCCGAGCTGCTCGAGCTGATGATTGATCTCCTGCCGCTCCAGCTTGATGACGTGGGCGGTGCGCGCCAGCAGGTCACCCGAGCTGACGTGATCCTTCAGGTGATACTTCTCGCCGTAGTAGCCCCGCTGGCGATAGCCGGTCAGGTAAAGGACCGCCTCGCGCAGGGTCTTGCTGGGGATCGTGCCCGTATTCAGGCAGACCCCGCCGGCCAGCGGATCGCGCTCGACGATGGCGACGCGGGCGCCCTCCATCGCAGCGGTGAAGGCTGCCTTCTGGCCCGCAGGGCCTGAACCGACGATGAGCAGGTCGAATTGGCGTCCGGCGCGGCGGAATGCCGAAAGATCGAAATCGTCCATGCTTCCAAATTCGGAGGCATGCGTGGGGAGTTCGCTCATGGTATTCGGTCCTCGGGGGCGCTGTGGAGAAGTCTACGATCAAGACCCCCGAGGTGCAAGTGGGGATAGGTCCACGCGGCACCCTCGACTCGGCAGCGGTGCCGTGGTTAGTCCAACAGCCTCGAAACTACATTGAGGATGATGCCTGTTACGATTTCGATGATGACGAGAACGCTTACCGCATTCTTCCCTTTCCCCTCATAATTCGAGAGGTAGGCCGCCTTGACAAGGACCACGCACCCGCATAGCATGATACCGATACCCCAGCCGACCTTACCGTTCATGAACGCGTTGATCATCAGCCAGAAATAGGTGATCGCGAAGAGCAGCAGCCAGATAGCGATGGCTGCGAGATACCCCAGGCCAAGGCCCAGCCGCTTCTTGAAGTCCGCCTCTGCCTGGGCATACTCGGCCTCCTCCTCGGGGGTCATTTGATAGTCGGAGTCATCGCCGCCCGTATCGCCGCCACTCGCCCCGGCAAAGACGTCGCCACCGCCAGTCGACCCGGAAGGCGTGCCCGAGGCGGCGAACGGGTCCGACGCAGGCGTCCCCCCGAACGGATTACCACCGCCAGCTGCGGCTGCCGCGGGAGCCGCCTCGACGCTGAATCCGAAGACGCTGCTGGCGGGAATGCCCGCCTCCCGGTTGGAGCCCACTTCCCGGGCAACGAAGGACCCGTTCTCGAATCGGACAAGGACCGCCGGGAAGGTCTGGGCGGCCTGTGGGTTCTGGCCGATCATCATGTTTCCAGACCGGGCGGGCTCAAACTGCATCGACGCGATGCGGGAGAACTCGACCGGGTTCTGGCTTCCATCGGGGAATTGAAGCATCAATTGGGGGGGCGCCCCCGGCTGGGCTCCCATTCCGAGGATCGTCACTCCGCTCAGGTTGGTGGAGCTTCCGTCGGGGTTCCGTGCCACCACTGTATCGGCCTTGGCCCCGGCAACCAAAAGGAGGATGGCGAGGAAAAGCAGAACGTGGCGCAGCATGGCGGCTCCGATCATCAGCTAGAGTCTGTTAGGCTAACGGGAAACAAACATCCGTGTTCGCCATTGCCGCAACCGGAAAGCGAAATTGAATCGTTTACATCCGACCCGCAGGGCGTGCGCCTTCGGAGCTCAGAAACCGTCGCCCCACTCCAGTTTCCTCGCCGCCTTCCACGATTCCTTGTCCCGGCGCGGGACTTCCATGCCGTCGAAGGTTCCCTCATCGGTGCAGGCCTCGAATCGGATGTGTGCCTTGCTGTGCTGAGGGTGACCGAGCACCCGCACTCCGGGAAGATCCACGGCGAGTTTGCTGGCGATGATGAAGGCGAACTTCTCGTCCTCCCAGCCGAGTTCCGCGTCCTTGAGCTGGCGGTGCAGGCGGGTGCGGGAGAGGCGCTTGCTGAAATGACACCAACTGCTCGTGCCCGCCAGGGGACAGGCCAGCTGGTGCGGGCATGGGGCTGCGATGGTCGCGCCCAGCTCGATCAATTGGGATCGCATGGAATCGATGGCCGCAAATCCCGCGGGCGTTCCCGGTTCGATCACAACGAGTGCCTGCTGGGATGCCTCCCAAGCCAGTTGGACCAGTCGCTCCCGCTGCGCCACTGGGAGCTCGCCCAGCGAGTAGGAGGCGGTGACCAGATCGGCAGGCGGCAGGACCTCGGCGCGCCGCAGATCTCCCGCGAGCCACTGCACATCGGGTAGCAACTCGCGGCCGACTGCCACGAAAAGGGGGTGGGACTCGATCGCGCGCATCGAGGCCAGATCAGGGTACATCTCCTTGGCCGCCCAGGGGACTGTGCCGGGACCTGATCCAAGATCCAGCAATGACTCGGGAGCCAGTTCCGGGATCCGCCGGATGCTCTCACCAAGAACCGTGCAGACTGCGGCATAGGTCGCCGGGGCCCGCATGGCCAGATAGGCTCCCACCATCTCTTCATCCAGTGCGGGTGCCTCCCGCTTCTCGCGGTAGGTTTCCATCAATCGAGCGGCGCCCTCGCGCAGACGGACGCTCCCCAGCCTGCCACAAATGCCGTCGATAGCCTGCTGAATGTGCTCCGGGATAATCACAGCCATGTCAGTCCTTTGCGGTAAGTGAGGGGGCAAGTCACGGCGCCGGTTTTTGGCCGCGTATTGAGGTTGACCATGGGTGGCTTCCCGGGTTCAATGCGATTGCAACCAAAGGGGAAATCAGTAACCCAAGGACTAGTCGGCTGTGAGCGAGCATAACAAGACACCTGATCCGAACCGAGTCTTGAAAACGGATGAGACCAGCGATCCCGTCGACACCTCCAAGCAATTTGCTCGGATCAAGGGGAGCTTGCTCCCTGTCCTGCTTGTGCTGCGTGGCGCCAGTCCCAAGCCTTTCCATGTGCTGGCCACCAAGGAAAACACGGTAGGGCGCGGGGACGACAACACGATCCTTCTCGACGACGCCGGTTGTTCCAGAACGCACTTTGCCCTCATCTACGAAAACGCAGCCCATCCAGACAAGGTCCCGTCTGTCTATATCGAGGACCGCGCCAGCCGCAACGGCACCCTGCTGAACGGTTCCCGCCTGAAGGAGGCGACCCGGCTGAAGTTCGGTGACCGCATCCAGGCGGGAAACACGATCATGTGTTTCGTAATCCGAACCGTCGGCGAGGTAGAGGCGGAGACGGCCCGGCAAAGCGAGCCCCCCTCTCCGGACGACCTTCAGAACACCCGCGTGGCGGTTCACTGCGGTGCGGTGCTCAAGCTGAACCTGCCCGATCAAACCGGAACCCCCATGCGGCTGGAAGGCACGCTGGAGGATGTCAGCCTGACCAGTATGCGCTTCCGCAGCATCGAGCCGCCCAAGCCCGAGTATCTCGACGCACTTCGCCCTATGCGTACTGCCCGCATCCACGCCGAACTTCCCGGGCAGGACGCGCCGCTGGACGCCTCGGGGCGCATTGCCTGGATCCATCGCGATGCATCCGGCTGCGTGATGCTGGGACTTGAGATCCACGGAATCACCCCGACGTCGCAGGACACTCTCACCCGCTACATCGTCTCCAACTCCTGACAGGACCTGCCCGTCAGGCGAACTGGCGCAGGAACCGCAGGTCGTTCTCGAAAAGCAGACGCAGGTCGGGGATGCCGTACTTGACCATTGCCAGACGGTCGAGCCCCAGACCGAATGCGAAACCCGTGTACTTCTCCGGATCCACGCCGCCGTTGCGGAGCACGTTCGGGTGAACCATGCCCGAGCCCAGAACTTCCATCCAGCCCTTGCGCTGCTCGTTCCACACGTCCACCTCGATGCTCGGCTCCGTGAAGGGGAAGAAGGACGGGCGGAGGCGCACCTTCACGTTCTCGCCGAAGAGTGCCTTCAGGAACGTGGTGAGCGTGCCCTTCAGGTGTCCGACGGAGATGTTCTCGTCGACCAGAAGCCCCTCCATCTGATGGAACATGGGGGAGTGCGTCGCATCGCTGTCATTGCGATAAACGCGACCCGTGGTGATGACGGCCAGGGGGGCTCCCAGCTTGAGCATCGAGCGAATCTGGGTGGGGGAGGTGTGGGTGCGAAGCACATGCCCGCGCTCGGTGTAGAGCGTGTCCTGCATGTCGCGCGCCGGGTGGTCGTCAGTCATGTTCAGCGCATCGAAGTTGAACCACTCGGTCTCGATTTCAGGGCCTGACTCGAGACGGAAGCCCATCGAGGTGAAGATCTCTGTGACCTGCTGCGCCACGAGAGCCACCGGGTGGCGGTTGCCACGGATGGTCCGCAGGCCGGGGAGGGTGATGTCGACGGATTCGCGGACGAGGCGCTGTTCCAGTTCCCGAGCCTCCAACTCGTCCTGGCGCTGCTTGAAGAGGGCGGTGATCTCCCCCTTGCGCGCATTCAGGATCTTGCCGGCGACCGGCTTCTCTTCCTTCGAGAGGGCGCCCATGCGGGTGGAGAAATCGGAGAGCTTGCTTTTCTTGCCCAGGAATTCGACCCGAACCTCCTCCAGGCGCTTGAGGTCCGTCGCCCCTGCCAGGGCGGTACGCGCCAAGGGAACGGTGCTGGCGATGTCCGCTAGGAGTTCGGTCAACTCCTGGGTGGCTTCGACGGGAGCGGAGTTGGACGGGTCGTTGGGGAGTTCGGACATGGGGAGGGGAGCCTGCCGATGGAAAGGGACTTTGCCGCGAGGGCCGGGAACACTTCCCGTCCCGCAGCCAATCAGGTCAAAGGGAAAGGAAGCCTTCCGTGCCCGACATGTTTTGACACGAAAAAACCGTTAATCGCGCGGCGCGCACAATTCCCCGGATGCCAGTTGACGCCCGGGCACCCAAGGCAAACGATCTCGCTCCACTGCGCCCCATCCTGATGGGGCAGCCTCAATCATTGTCCCGAAAACTGCGAATGAAGAAAAACTGGGTAGCCTTCATCATCATCTGCGCCGCGGCGTGGTTCTGGATGGTCTCCAAGCAATATCAGGAGAATCGCCGTCTGGAAAAAGAAAAGGCCGAATACGTCGTTGCACTGAAGAAATGGGAGCAGGCCCAGGCCGACGCTCAGGCCGAACGCGAAGCCGCCCGCAAGGCCGCCGCTGCCGCGCGTGCCACCTTGGAGACGATCTCGACGGACGGGGCGACCACCACCACAGTCGCGGAATCGGCCGTCATCCCCGATGAAGTACGCCGCCTCAAGCAGCAACTCTACACCACACTCACGGCCCCAAAGGTCACCATTGAAACCGACCTGTACCGGGTTGTCTTTTCCGAGCTAGGCGCCAGGCCGGTCCAGTGGGAAATCAAATCATCCACCTTCGTGAAGAATGTGACGGACCGTGCCACGAGTGCGACCGTCCAGATGATTCCCCAGGTGGATCTCGACAACCCCGAGCGCGAGTTCCCGCTGGCCCTCACGGGCAACATCGCCCGGGACTTCAACAGCGAACTGTTCTCCCATCAAGTGGAGGAGGACAAGGATGGCATCCGGCTGACCTTCACGTCGGCGCCGCTGGCCGATCTGGATATTTCCTGCGTCAAGTCCTACTACTTCCGGCGGGGTAGCTTCGTCGCCGACATGACCGTTGAGTTCAAGAACGGTCCCAAGACCATCAAGCTTCTGGGCGGTCGACAGGGCTTTGGCGTGGGTTGGCAGGGTGGTTTTGGCGACCCGGAGATAGCGGATCGAGTGCACGGCATGGTCTCGGCGGTTTACGCCGTAAACGACTCGATCCTGACCCGTCACCTCTCCAAGCCCGAAGACAAGTTCGAGCTCGAGTCCAAGGTGGACTGGGTTGGTCAGGAAAAGAAGTACTTCACGGCCATCATCATTCCCGGCGCCGACAATCCTGCACAACTGATCCGGGCGGCGATCGATCGCAAGAACACCAGCACCGTTTATCAGCAGAAGGGTATCAACCCTCCCGTCGACGTGGAATTGGTCCACAAGCCCGTTGAACTGGCCGAGGGGGAGAGCACCAAGGCCACCTATCAGCTCTACGTTGGACCCAAGCATCGCGAGGCGCTTTCGACCAAGGCGCTGGTCATGGCCACCGGCACGACTCCTCCGAGCACCATGGTCTTTCATACGGTACCCCTGGGGATGACCTTCCTGCGGCCGGTGTCCCTGATGTTGCTGGGGCTCATGCGCTGGCTGCACGCGCACTTGGGCTCATGGGGCCTGGCGATCATTGCCACCACGATCTGCGTCCGCGTTCTGATCTACCCGCTGACGCACTGGGCGATCAAGAACCAGGCGAAGACGATGATTGAGCAGCAGCGCATTCGCCCCGAGATGGAGCAGATCAACAAGAAGTTTGCGGGCGACGCCATGAAGCGCAATCAGGCGATCATGCAGCTCTACCGCGACCACAATGTGAACCCGCTGGGAATGTTGCGCGGGTGCTTCCCAATTCTATTGCAGGCGCCGATCTTCATGGCGCTGTATGTGGTATTCGAACAGTCCGTGGAACTCCGCGGACAGGGTTTTCTCTGGATTCGCGATCTCTCGGGGCCGGATGCACTCTTCAAGTGGGGAGTTGACCTGTGGCTGGTCGGACACTCCTTCAATCTGCTTCCGATCCTCATGGGCATCACGAACTACATCCAGATGAACATCATGCAGATGCCGTCGACCGATGAGATGCAGGCGGCGATCCAGAAGCAGATGCTGATCATGATGCCGATCATGTTCACTTTCTTCCTTTACCAGCTCCCTTCGGGTCTGGTTCTTTACTGGATCGTCAGCAATACGATCAGCATCGGGCAAAGCGTCATGACCAAGAGAATTATAGCCTCGCACATGGCAGCGCACGAGGCTACAAAGACGGCCTGATAACTCGGGCCAGTTGGGCACATCCCCCTCAAAGCCGTGCGGAGACCGCATCATGGCGGACGGCGAACGAAAGGATCTCTAACCATGCTGGAAGTGGAAGTTATCGCAAAGGATCTGGCCACGGCCATGGCAAGGGCGGCCGAAAAGACCGAAGTGGCCGCCGAGAATCTTGAACTCATCGAGGAGTACGAACCGGACGAAGTCGACCTGGCTGATTACGTCAAGGAAAACAACCTGACCGAAGCCCCCTCAGCCCAGGAAGTCACGCTCTACGTCATCCGCGTTTCCTTCAATCACTACCTCAAGGAAGCCCAGGAGTGGACCCAGGGCCTGATCGAGCGCTTCGCCCCCGGCTCGACCGCCGAGGCCGTGCGTTTCCGGAACATCATCATCCTTCGTCTCAACGTCCCCGAGGCCTCCATCCTGATCGGAAAGATGGGCGCCACGCTGGACGCGCTCCAGCACGTGGTGGTTCGCGCGCTGCTCACCGTCGACGACAAGTTCCCCGACGTGATGCTGGACGTGGAAGGCTATCGCGAGAAGAAGTTGCAGCGCCTTGAGAAGGAAGCGATCCGCTCCGCCGACAAGGCGAACCGCATCGGGCGCCGCATTCCGCTCGCTCCCATGAGTCCCGCCGAACGCAAGTTCGTCCACAACCTGCTGAAGGAAAACGGCAAGGTGAAGACCGAAAGCCGCGGCGAAGGCGACAAGCGCCACATCGTGATCGAACCTCTCAACCCGCGTCCTCAGGCCCCGCGTCGTGAGGGTGGGTTCGGTGGAGGCAACCGTGGCGGAAACCCCGGCGGTGGCAACCGTGGCGGTGGCTTCGGTGGAAACCGTGGTGGTAGCGGTGGCGGTTTCGGCGGCAATCGTGGTGGGAACAGCGGCGGTGGCAACCGCAGCGGTGGCCCCAACCGCCAGGGACCGCCCCGTGATGGAAACCGTGACGGCAATCGTGCAGACTTCCGCGGTGGTCCGAACCGTCAGGGTCCCCCCCGTGACGACCGCGGTCCGCGCATTACCGACGAGCAGCGTCGCAAGCTTTACGGAAACTATGACAATAACCCGAATCAGGCGCCGCCGCCCAAGCCGAGCACTCCCGATGACGGTCAGGTCCGGTTCCTTGACGAACTGGATGACAAGTTGCGCTAAGCCCTAGCCTGATTCTTGCATCTCCAAGCCAAGCAGACCCAAACAGGATGATTCAAATGGCACGCATTTACAACAACATCATTGAGACGATCGGGAATACTCCTCTCGTTCGCCTGAACAAGGTGGTCGGTGATCTGGATGCCACGATCCTGGTGAAGTGCGAGTTCTTCAACCCGATGGCGAGCGTCAAGGACCGTATCGGTCTGGCGATGATCGAGGCGGGGGAGCGCGAAGGGCGCATCACCAAGGACACGCTCATCATCGAGCCGACCTCCGGGAACACGGGCATCGCGCTGGCCTTCGTCTGCGCTGCCAAGGGCTACAAGCTGATCCTCACGATGCCTGAGTCCATGTCGAAGGAGCGTCGCTACCTGCTGCGCATGCTGGGTGCCGAACTGGTGCTTACGCCCGCGGCCAAGGGCATGAGCGGCGCCATCGCCAAGGCACGCCAGCTTTGCGAACAGAACCCGAACTCATACATGCCGATGCAGTTCGACAATCCGGCCAATCCGGACATCCACCGCCGCACCACCGCCGAGGAAATCTGGCGCGACACGGAGGGCAAGGTTGACGCCATCGTGGCGGGCGTCGGCACCGGTGGAACGATCACCGGCGTCGCCGAAGTCATCAAGTCCCGCAACGCCAACTTCAAGGCCATCGCCGTTGAGCCGGTCGACTCCCCCGTGATCAGCGGCGGAAAGCCCGGCCCCCACAAGATTCAGGGCATCGGAGCCGGCTTCATCCCCGGAAACCTGAACACCGAGATCGTGGACGAGGTCATCACCGTCACCAACGACGAGGCCTTCACCATGGCGCGTCGCTTGTCGAAGGAAGAGGGTATCTTCGGCGGCATCTCCACCGGCGGCAATGTTGCGGCAGCCATCCGTTACGCCGCGCGTCCCGAGAACAAGGGCAAAACGATCGTGACCATCGGTTGCAGCTTTGGTGAGCGCTATCTCTCCACCGCGCTGGCCGACGAAGTCCGTGCCATCGAGGATGTGGTCGCTGAAGTCTGAGGCCCATGACGAAAACGCTTCAAATCGTGCGGGGGGGATTCGTCCTCCCCGCATTGTTTTTGGTCGGCGCGGCGCTGGCGCTTCCCACGCCGTTCGATCAGGACCGCATCAACGCGGGCGAGTATACGCTGGCGGAACTGTTCCACGGCGGTGCCCAGCTTTTCTCCCATCGCATGACTCGAGAGGACGGCTTGGGAGAGGCGCCGGACGGCCCTCGCCGCTCGCTCAATAATCTGGCTGACAATCGCCTGACCCCGTTCCTGCGCATCAACGGCCTCGATGCGACCAGCTGCCAGGAGTGTCACTTCCAGATCGGCCAGGAGCGGCGCGGCGGTTTCCTCGTCTCGCGCGACATGGGGACGCTTGGTGGCTCCGCAGGCATCGCCGGGAACGTCATGATCTTTCCCAACTCGGACGACATGCGGACTGGCTTCGTGCGCAATCCGCCGCATCTCTTCGGGGTCGGGTATATACAACGCCTCGCCGACGAGATGACGGAGGACCTGCGGGCCCAGGCCCAAGTGATTCGCGCCGAGGCCATCGCCACGCAGGCCGATGTGCGCCGCGAACTGGTAACGAAGGGCATTTCCTTCGGCTATCTCACGGGCACCCCTATTGGCGCGGTGGATCGCTCGGAACTGCGCGGCGTGAGCATCGACTTCGTGGTCCGTCCGTTCCAGTTCAAGGGGATCGCATCCTCGCTTCGCAGCTTCGTGGCCGGGGCACTGAACTTTCATTTCAGTATCCAGCCGCGGGAACTGATCGCGCGAAACCTCATCCCCAACGACAATCCGAATGGGACGCTGGCCGACGACAGGGATGTCGAGATCGAGGACGGTGACGTGACGGCAATCGCGGCGTTTCTGTCGATGCTGCGCCCACCAATGGAATCTTCCGATGGGTTGGACGCGGAGGCCGTGATACGCGGGCGGGAACTCTTCGCGACGGTTGGGTGCGCCGAATGTCACGTGCCCGCGCTGCCGATCAACGATTCGCGCCTCACGCTTGTCGATGGGCGCGCGCGTCAAGAGTACGAGCTCGAGCCATTTCGGACGCTGAAGGAAAGCACTCCAAAGACTGTGACCTGGATTACGGCGCCGGAGCGTGACTCTAAGCTACTCGACTCGGTCCTGCAGGCAGATCACAAGGGAGCCGACGGCGAGCGACTGGCCGGACTCACTTTCGATTTGTCGAACGAGGCACTTCCCGACGAGGCGCTTCCCCGCATTCGTCCCGAGGCAGATGGCACGGTGCTCGTCCCGCTTTTCAGCGACCTCCGCCGTCATCAGATGGGAGCGGACCTGGCCGATACGGCCGCGCAGGTCACGGACGCGCAGTCGATCACGGTCCTCCACGGCGAGTTCCTGACGCGACCGCTTTGGGGAGTCGCCGACACCGGCCCGTGGCTGCATGACGGACGGGCGACGACACTCAACGAGGCGATCCTCATGCACGACGGCGAGGGGAGCGAGGCGCGTCTATCAATACAGATGTATAGAAATCTATCCGCTGAAGACCAGCGGGCTGTCGTTGAGTTCCTTCGGAGCCTCCGGATCCGCCCCATGGCCCACACGTTCGAGCCCGGGGTTCGTCACCGGTCCGGACTTATTGCGCACTAGGGGAGAGGCGCTTCTCGGCTTCCTCGATGGCACCGGTGACCTCGTCAAGATTCACGGCGAATCGGGAGTCATCGATTTCCACGACGACCAGATAGCCGCGAGGCCCACCAGCGCGGACAAAAGCCTGTACCAGCGTCAATTGGTCGCTACTGGCGAGGACGCCGGTCTCCTTATCCCACCTCTCGTCGGTGACCAGACAGCCGGCTGACGGTGTGAAGGGGTAGTAGGGCTCGCCGACGTAGTACTCGGGATTGATGGTCGTTCCGTGACAGAGCATCTCGCTGCGACCCGCCTTGCCGGCAAGCCACGCTTCCTGCATCGGCTTATAGCCGTGCCACGACGGCGGCAGGAACTCGTTGTATAGATTGATAGACCACTGCTCGTCGGAAGGAGCATGGCGGAAGTCGGAAAAAGGGGCCTCGAATGGGATCTCGGAAGCGAGGTAGGCCGTCGGCCCAATCCAGCGATTCTCCGCTGTTCCAGTGCCGACGATGGTGAAGACGCCCTGCGGCGTGTTGCCGTTGGTGATGGTGCCGGGCATGTCGGTGCGCGCATTGGCGAGTTGGGCGAGCGAGAAGATGGTCCCGTCCTCGCGCCTTACGAAGCGACCGCTCGCATCACGGATAACGATGAGACCCGGGTGACGGCGGTCGACGCGCTGGAAGCTGAATGCGACCGGCTTTCCCTTCGTGTAGGACCAGGCCAGCAGGTCTTCCAGCGGAGGGCGTGACATCACCCGCTCCACGCGAGGAATCGAGAGTTCATCCAGCAGTGCTTCGATCCGCGGATCGTACTTGTCTGCATCGCCGGGGTTGGTGGCCTTCATGCGGGTGGATGCGATGTGGTTCAGGAGCGGCTGGCGGAACTTGGCCTTTTCCGCCTCCGGATCGAGCCCCAGCGCGGCGCGTCCCCTGAGGATGCCATAGGCGATCATGGCGAATTCGCGGTCGGCGAACTTGTCCCCATGATTTCTGAGCAGGTAGGTCAGATTACCCAGGATCTCCGGGTCTGTCTCGTCGTCCATTACGACGAAGGAATAGGCAGCGTAGAGCATGTACTGCTTGAACTTCTCGGGCTTGTTCGGCAGGTCCAGCATGTTCAACTTGAGCACGTCACGGGCTGTGTCGAGACGGGTATTGAAGAGGAGCGCCGTCCACATGGCACCGGGCAGTTCCTTGTCCGCCTCCGGTCCCTTGGGGAGAGCCAGCTTGCGGTCGAGTTCCGCCAGTTCCTTCGTGCGAAGCTCCAACTCGCCGCGCGTGGTCGTCATGGTGGTCGAGAAGTCGGCGACCTTGAGGGCCAGCAACTCGGCGGCGCTCCGGCCGCGGGTCGGAAGCGAATCGTCGGCGTGGGATTCGGCGGCAATCAGCATGACGGCGGCGGCGAGCAGGGC
>WGMQ01000074.1 GCA_016125005.1 bacterium
TGGTGCTGCTCCCGGTGGTCGCCGGCATCAGCTTCGAGCTGACGAAATGGGCCTCGCGCCATCCGCGCAATCGCCTTGCCCGCGTGCTGCTCCAGCCGGGCTTCTGGCTGCAACGACTCACCACCCGCCAGCCCGACGACCTGCAACTGGAGGTGGCCATCGTGGCCCTCTTCGGGGCCCTTGCCATCGCCCCGGAGGACACGGCCCCGCGCCACTACACGGTGCGGGGGCTTGAGGACGACGACACCGCTCCCGGCTACCAACCGCGCTCTCCTGCCCGCCGTGCGACCGCGCCGGGAACGAGTCCTGCTGACAACACACCGAAGACATCCGATCGGACCGAGGAGACCCCCATTGAACCGCAGCGACCTGCCTGAGGCACTCATCGACAAGCTGGAGGATTTCGAGCAGCAGTACGGCCAGACGCGCGGCAAGCTGGCGCTGGCGATGGACCTGATGGTGGACGCCGAGGTCTCCGCCGGACAGCTCCGCGTCTATTGCCGCTCGGGCCTCGACGCGCGCAAGGCGCACCCGGACCTGGAGTCGCTCCAGCTCTCCATCGCCGCCGTGCGGATGCTCATCAAGGACGCCTTCCGCGCCAAGGAGGACGCCCAATGAACGGCACCGGCGCCCGGGTCGAGATTCGCTACTGCACGCAATGTCGCTGGATGCTCCGCGCCGCATGGATCGCCCAGGAACTCCTCACCACCTTCGAGGCCGAGATCGGCGAAGTGGCGCTCGTCCCCGGAACCGGCGGCGTCTTTCAGGTACTGGCCGCCGACCAGATCGTCTGGGATCGCACCACCGACGGCGGCTTTCCCCAGCCCAAGGAACTCAAGCAGCGGATCCGCGACGTCATCGCCCCCGGCAAGTCCCTCGGACACTCCGACAGCCCCATCGGCGGCTGAGTGGGGGAGCCCTGCACCCGCACCTTGTCCTTGCCGCGCCTGAACCGATCCCATATGCCATCGGCGCATTATAACGGCGCAGGTTCGGCGACGGGTTGCCCGCTTGAGGCGGCCTGCCGGAGAGAGGCAAACGCATGGCGTGGGACAAGGATCGCATCCGCGGGCTGATTCTGACGATCGGGCCGGGTATCATCTGGGCCGGTGCGGCAGTCGGTGTGTCGCACATCGTGCAGTCGACGCGCGCCGGGGCGGTGTATGGCTGGGGACTGCTCTGGGCCGTGCTGGTTGCCAATATTTTCAAGTACCCTGCTTTCGAGTTCGGACCGCGCTACGCGGCGGCGACGGGCGAGAGCCTCATTGAAGGCTACAATCGTCTGGGACGCTGGGTGCTTGGGCTGTACCTGATCCTGACGCTGCTGACCATGTACACGATCCAGGCGGGCGTCACCGTGGCGGCGGCCGTAATGCTGAACGCGGTGCTGGGCGAGGCGGCGCCGTCGCTCCCCATGACCGCTTCGCTGATCCTGTTGGTCTGCGCCGGGCTGCTGGCGCTGGGGAATTATCCGCTGCTCGACAAGGCGATGAAGATCATCATGGTGCTGCTGACGGTTTCGACCATCGCGGCCTGGGCGGTGACGCTGGGTCTGGATCGCCAGCCGGTGGAGGGCTTCAAGGCACCGAATCCCTTCGATGCGGCCAGCATCATGTTTCTGGTGGCGCTCATGGGCTGGATGCCGTCGGCCATCGACATTTCCGTTTGGAACTCGCTCTGGACGCTGGAGCGCGCGCGCGAAACGGGGCACAAACCGACGGTCTCCGAGTCCCTTTTCGACTTCAACCTGGGTTACCTGGTGACGGGGATTCTGGCGCTGTTCTTCCTCGGCCTCGGGGCGAACGTGATCTACGGCAGCGGAGAGGAAATCAAGGACGGGGCGCCGTTCGGCGTACAGCTCTTCGGCATGTACACGAAGGCGCTCGGGTCGTGGGCGTACCCGATCATCGCCACGGCGGCGATTACCACCATGTTCAGCACGGCGATGACGTGCTTCGACGCCTTTCCGCGGGTGCTGTCGCGTTCGGCGGCGCTGCTGACCGGACACCGCGCCGAAGTCCGCAGCGAGCGGCACTATTACTGGATTTTCCTGGCCGCCCTGTTCGTCGGAACAGCGGTGATCCTATTCGGGTTCCTAAAGAGTGTGAAGGGTCTCGTGGACTTTGCCACGACCATGTCCTTCATGACGGCGCCGGTGCTGGCCATCATCAATCACTGGCTCATCACGTCGCGGCACACGCCCGCCGAGCATCAGCCGCCCCTTTGGATGCGGATGCTCAGCATCGCTGGCATCGTCTTCCTGCTGGGATTCTGCGCCCTATACGTCAAGGTGCGGTTCTTCTCGTGAGGTGACGCCGCTAGAGGCAAACAGGCGCGTCCATCCTGCTTGCACCCTCCCGGTGCCGGGCCGCTAGCTTCCTGTCCCCGCCGCGGCGGTAAACTCCCAGGGTCCCACTCGCATGATTGCCATTCTCGATTACGGTTCCCAGTACACGCAGCTCATCGCCCGCAAGGTGCGCGCGCTCAACGTGTTTGCCGAGATTTTCCCGCCGACGGTGTCCGAGGCCAAGGTGCTCTCCCTGCGCCCCGCCGGTATCGTCCTCAGCGGCGGCCCCGCGTCGGTCTACGAGAAGGGCGCCCCCAAGCTCCCCGATTGGGTGCTCAAGTCCGGCCTCCCCGTGCTGGGCGTGTGCTATGGAATGCAACTGCTCGCACTGGCGTCGGGCGGCAAGGTGGCCCGCAGCAACAAGCGCGAGTACGGCCACGCGCTGCTGCGCCTGCGCGCGAAGGTCGACCCGATTTTGGTGGGTCTTTCGCCGGGCAGCCGCGTGTGGATGAGCCACGGTGACAAGGTCGAGGAACTCCCCCCCGACTACAAGCGCCTCGCCGATTCGGACAACTGTCCCTTCGCCGCGATGGTTCACAAGTCCCTTCCCATCTACGGCATTCAGTTCCACCCGGAGGTCTTCCACTCCGAGGAGGGCGAGCGCTGGCTCGAAAACTTCGTTTTTGGCATCTGCGGTGCCCGCGCCGACTGGAAGATGGAGAACTTCGTCGACAACACCATTGAGGCGATCCGCCTCGAGGTTGGCGAGCGCAAGGTGGTTTGCGCCGTATCCGGCGGCGTCGACTCGACGGTGATGGCGGTCCTGATGGATCGCGCCCTCGGCAGCCAATTCACGCCGGTGTTCGTCGACAACGGCCTCCTCCGCAAGGACGAGGTCGCCAATGTGGTCGAGATGTTCGACAATCTGGACATCAAGCTCAAGGTCGTGAAGGCCGCGAAGCGGTTCCTCGGCTCGTTGGCAGGGATCGTCGACCCCGAGGAGAAGCGTCGCGTGATCGGCCGCGACTTCATCGAGGTCTTCAAGCCCTTCATGGTGAAGGCGGACCTGCTGGCGCAGGGAACGCTCTATCCCGACGTGATCGAATCGGTGTCGACCAAGGGACCGAGCGCCACCATCAAGACGCACCACAACCGCGTGAAGGAAGTGCTGGAGATGATCGAGCAGGGGCGCGTGATCGAGCCGCTGCGCGAGCTGTTCAAGGACGAGGTGCGCGCGGTCGGCGCGGTGCTCGGCATCCCGCACGACACGCTGTGGCGCCACCCGTTCCCCGGCCCGGGGCTCGCGGTGCGCTGCCTTGGCGAGGTGACCAAGCCGCGCCTCGACGTGCTGCGCGAGGCGGACGCGATCCTCATCGAGGAACTGAAGGCCAGTGACCATTACGGCAAGATTTGGCAGGCCTTCGTGGTGCTACTGCCGGTGCGCAGCGTCGGCGTCATGGGCGACAATCGCAGCTACGAGAACGTGGCGGCGGTTCGTTGCGTCACCAGCACCGACGGCATGACGGCGGACTGGTATCCGCTTCCCTACGACGTGATGGCGAAGATTTCCTCCCGCATCATCAACGAGGTGAAGGGGATCAACCGCGTCACCTACGACATCAGCAGCAAGCCGCCCGCAACGATTGAATGGGAGTGAGTTCGCAGCGACCAGTCCTGCTGGACCTGCTTCGTCGCCATTGGGGCTACGACGGGTTCCGTCCGTTGCAGCAGGAGGCGATGGAGGCGCACCTGTCGCGCCGGGATTCCATCGTCATCCTGCCGACGGGAGGCGGGAAGTCGCTCTGCTTCCAGGCGCCGGCGCTGGCGATGGAGGGCACCGCCATCGTGGTCTCTCCGCTTATTTCCCTGATGAAGGACCAGGTCGACACGCTTCGCGGGATGGGAATCCAAGCGGGGAAGCTGCATAGCGGCCAGCCAGTCGACGAGGCGCGCGCTGTGGGGGATGCACTTCGCTCCGGCGACCTGCGACTGCTATACGTCTCGCCGGAGCGCCTCATCATGGAGGGCTTCGACCGCATCACCCGCGGCGCGCCGGTGTCGTTCCTTGCGGTCGACGAGGCCCATTGCATCAGCGAATGGGGTCATGACTTTCGCAAGGAATACCGCATGCTGGCCGGATTTCGTGAGGCCTTCCCGGAGGCGTCTATACACGCCTACACCGCAACGGCGACCCCACAGGTTGCCAAGGACATGGGTGCGCAGCTGGGGCTTCGGAAGCCGGTCACGCTCATCGGTTCCTTCGATCGACCGAACCTCTTCTATCGCTCCGAGCCACGCGGCGACGCCACGCTGCAAATCCGCCGCATCGCCGCGCGCCATCGCGGAGAGAGCGGCATTGTCTACTGCATCAGTCGCAAGGACACCGAGAAGATCGCCGAGGAACTGCGCGGAGCCGGTATAGACGCGCTCCCGTACCACGCCGGTCTGGCCGACGAGGTGCGCGCCACCAACCAGGATCGCTTCATCAACGATGAAGTGCAGGTCATCGTGGCGACCATCGCCTTCGGCATGGGTATAGACAAGCCGGACGTCCGCTTTGTGGTCCACGCGGGGTTGCCGAAGTCGCTGGAGAATTACCAGCAGGAGAGCGGACGCGCGGGGCGCGACGGCCTGGCCTCGGAATGCGTGCTGCTGCACTCTGGCGCGGATATCATGAAATGGAAACACATCACGCGCGACCTCCCGGCGGCGCAGCTCCGCATCTCCAACAACAAGCTCCGCGCGGTTGAGGACTACGCCACGTCGTTCGCGTGCCGCCGTGCCGCGTTGCTGCGCTATTTCGGCGAAGGCTGGACCCAGGAAAGCTGCGGTGGATGCGATGTTTGCGCCGGTCATCCAAGCCCCGTCCCCGACAGTCTTGTCGTGGCCCAGAAGATCCTCTCCTGCGTGAAGCGCCTCCGCGAGGAGCACGGTCCTGTCTATACAGCCAACGTGCTGCGCGCCGCCGATGACGCGCGTATCGTGGAGGCAGGGCACCACCAGCTCTCCACTTATGGCCTGCTGCGCGATGTCACAGCGGAGGTGGTGCGCGGGTGGATCGCCCAGCTTTCCGCCCAGGGCTACCTGCTCCTGGACGGACGCGGCGAGGCGCCGCTCCGCGTCACGGCCCGCGGCTGGGAGGCGATCCACGGACGCGCCACGCCCCAGCTCTTCCAGCCGAGCGCGCGAGGCGAGGAATTCGTGGAGGAAGAGGTGCCGCAGAACGACGAATGGCAGGGCGTCGACCGCGATCTCTTCGAGGAACTGCGCATCCTTCGTGCGAATCTTGCCAAGGACAGCGACCTGCGTCCCTACCAGGTTTTTGGCGACCGGACGCTGCGCGAGATGGCGTCGGTCCGCCCATCGACACTGGCAGGGCTCGGTCGTCTATACGGCGTGGGTCAGCGCAAGCGCGAGTCCTATGGCGACGCCTTCCTCGCGGCGATCCGCAGCTTCTGCAAGCGACGCCCGGAACTTCCCGTGGACGTCGATCTGGAAGCCGCTCCGCCACCCAGGAAGGCCAGCGGTCCCTCGCCCGATCGGGTCAAAGCCCAGGCGCTGGAACTGCTCCGCAAGGGCGGATCGGTGCGCGATGTGGCCGAGGTCGTGCACCGCGCCGAGAGCACCATCCGTGGCTATCTGGTGAGCATGATCGGCGAGGAAAACCTCACTGATCCCGAACTTTGGGTGCCCGCTTCCGACGTGAAGCGCATTCGTTCCGCCGCGAAGAAGCTGGACGAATACACGCGACTGCGGCCGATCTTCGATCATCTCGAAGGAAGCATCCCCTACGATCATATCTCGATCACCCTGGCGTGCCTCCGCAACAGTCGGGGTGAGTAGACCGCTGAAGAGGCCGGACCACAGATTGCGCAGATTTCACAGATTCTCGGGACAAGGCTGGTAGCCGGGATGCAAACCATCCGTGTAGTCCATGCCATCTATTGCGTCCATTCATCAGGGCCGACGATGGGCTCCGAACATCCCGAAGGGATGACAGCCAATAGCCGGTGGTTGAGGCCGCAGAGGCCGACACCACCGGATCGCCAACAACGGGAACCGACCCCGAAGGGTGTCGCATCGGTACTTCGGACGAGCCGCATGACGAACCATACCGCCTGGAGCCATTTGTATATATGGACAGATGTATAGCATGTACTAACCACACTCCCGCTCGACTCGAGCAATCGATCTAGACGCTCCTCACGCCACTTCCACGCGCTGATTGGGCACGCGGAGCAGCAGGACGCCTCCGACGATGAACAGGATCGGCAACGATGCGATGTGGTAGCGCGAGTCGCTAACCATCAGCGCGGTGATTGCCATGAGCGTCGGGCCGATGATGGCCGCTGCCTTGCCCAGCATGTTGTATAGACCGAAGAACTCGCCCGCCTTCTCGGGCGGGATCAGTCGGGCGAAGAAGGAGCGACTGAGCGACTGCACACCCCCCTGGACCAAGCCCACCAGCCCGGCGAGCAGGTAGAAGTGCGCCGGTTTCGTCATGAACATCGCGCCGAAGGTGGCCACTGTATAGACAGCCAACCCGACGATGATGGCGGGGCGCGGCCCGATGCGCCCGCTAAGCCAGCCGAATGCCAGCGCAGCCGGGAAGGCAATGAACTGGGTCATGAGAAGCGCCGTCATCAGCACCGACGGCTCGAAGTTCAGGTCCGCCCCGAACTTTGTCGCCATGCGGATCACCGTGTTCACGCCGTCGATGTAGAGCATGTACGCGACGATGAACAGGAAGATGGGCCGATACCGCGGCAGTTCGCGAATGGTGGAGGCAATCTCGCCAAGCCCCTTCCTGGCCGCCGCGCCGAGCGACATGGCGCCGCTCGCCTTGCGCGACCGCACGAACAGGAAGAGCGGCACGGAGAACAGCGCCCACCAGATGGAAACCGTCAGGAACGAGGCACGAATGGCGTCCGCCTTGCCTGCGAAGCCAAAGGCCTCGAACTTGAGCAGCATCGCCACGTTCACCGTGAAGAGGAGCCCGCCGCCGAGATACCCGAGTCCGAACCCGAGCGACGAAACCCGGTCCCACGCCGACTCCTCCGCCACGTCCACCAGCATCGCATCGTAGAACACCAGCGCGCCGTTGAAGCCCACGCACGCCACCATGAACGCGGCGAGCGCCACCATCCAGGCAGGCTGGCCGAGAAACGCCAGGACTCCCGTGGCGAGCACCCCGATGGCGGTGAACAGGAACAGGAAACCACGGCGTTGCCCGCCCGCGTCGGCGATGGCACCGAGCGCCGGGGCCATCAGCGCAACCGCCACGCTGGCCGCGGTGTTCGCGAAACCCAGTTCCGCGGTGCTGACACCCGGACCCGAGCCCTCGCGCCAGTAGTTGCCGTAAAACACCGGAAAGAATCCCGCCAGCACCGTCGTGGCGAAGGCGGAATTGGCCCAGTCGTAGAAGGCCCACGACCAGATGGCGCGGCGATTGGATGCGGGAGGAGAGTCAGTCATCGGGAGCATGGACTCCGGGCGATATCCGGTAGAGCCTCCGGTGACGCGGACGGGCGCGACAAGCGGGAATCAAGAGGGAGCTCAACCCGCTTGGTTCAACTCCACCTCGGCAAGCAGCCCGCTCGCTTGGTCGCGGTCCGCTGGCTGCACCAGCAAGCTGAACAGCCCGGGGCGATGCAGCGGGACCAGTTCCAGAGGAGTCGCCTCGGAGCCGCGTTGAATCGTGCAGGCGATGGCGTGGCTCTCCAGGTAACTGCGGAGCAGATTCGCTTTCCAAAGGTTCTCGGTCCGGTGCACACAGACCATTTCCGGCGCGACAAGCCACTCCACGACGTCACTTGAGGAATCCTCTTCCTCGTCGATCGTCTCGCCCCCGCAGTCGCAATAGAGCACGCCAGCCGGGTATGGAGTGCCGCAGTGGAGGCACGAAACCGATCCCCCCGGGGTCTCGATCCCGTGCGGACGAAACTCGCTCGCCAGTGCCGCGCGACAAAGTTCTGCCCGTTGCTCAGGTGTCAGTTCGAACCCCCTTACCCGGTCCCGCCGGACAAGGCGCCCCAGACCGCACCACGCCAGGAACATCACACCACCGATCACGATTGCTGCATGGGTCGAATCGTTCACGCGCCACGCTCCTCCGGGGATCGATCATCCCAAGGCTGCGCCGTTTTCGTCGCGTGGCAAGGAAAAGAAACGGGCGAGGGAGCTGTCAGAGCTTGCGATGGAACAAACCGCGGTAATGATCCGGCCATTCCTTCTCGATCGCTGCATGATCATCAGGCGTCATGATGATCGGGCCGCCGTAGGTGTACTCCATGAAGTCGGCCCAGATGTCGTCGGCGGTGTCATACTTGCCGTCTTCGCCCGCGCTCCGGTAATTACCCTGCCGCTTCTCGATCGCGTTCCCCCAAACGTCCTGAACCGTCATCATCCCGAAGGGATCATTGCGATTCAACCCGGCCTCACCCATTGGCTCTGCAAGTTTATAGGCCAGACAGAGTCTCATCACCTGCTTTTGCGTGATCCAGACCTTGTCCCGGTTCCACATGGGGCCGCCGGGTTGTTTCATCTCGTGCGACACCGCAGACACGATGACGACGAGAAGCACCAGCGCGACGATGCCGACAGGGAGCATCATCACGAGCCGATTCGGTGGCGGTTCCACCTCGAACGCATAGTTCTTCACGGGGTTGATTTCCCGAGTATCGGCCACGGGACGCTGCTGGTGCAGCGGCGCCACCGGCGCGGGCTGGGGGACTGCTCCCGATTCCTTCTGGGCCGCTTGCTGGGCCTCAGCCTCCCTTGCCTTCCTCAGATCCGCCACAGACAACTGCCGCGAAGGTTGCTCCCCGCTCATAATTGTTATCCCCGGTATTTATTTCCGGCATTCGCGGGTATTCACATCCTAGTCGCAAGGGAATTTGTTTGCAGCTTCCCTACTCCTCCACGGGCCCAAAGATGGCAAAAGGTGCCTTGGTCAATTCAGCCCAGAGGCGATCACCATAGCTGAAGTGCCACCATTCGCTCGGGTAGTTCACGAAGCCCACACCTTCGAGCGCACTCACCAGAATCGCGCGATTGCGAGCCTGATCGTCGGTGATGTAGACTGAGTATGTGTGCGTCCTCTCGTTGGCTTCATCGAGTCGGCCACCCATGTCCACTTCCTTGCCATCAGGACCAACGAGGGAAACGTCGATGGCGCTTCCTGCCTGATGCCCGCTGCCAAGACCTCGCGGGTCAGCGACATATTCGCGCGTCATCGTGTAGATCTCGTCGGGGCCTGCATGGGGATGGCGCTTGCGCATCTCCGCCTCCATGGCCCGCCAGAGTTCCCATTGGCGACGGCGGGGACGGAACGCCTCGAAGACGAGAAAGCGATAACCGGGCGGCAGCGCCTTCCGTGCCTCGAGCAACATATCGTAGGCGACCTGCCTGAAGGCGAACTCGGCGGTCACCACATCGCTTAGCACAAAACCATCCTCCGCGCGAATGGTGGTCATCCGCGGCGGATTCTCGCATTCCTGCAATGGTGTCTGTGGTGGTCCTCGCATGTTTGCATTCCCTTTCGTCGCCAAGAAGCAGGCTCCTCGAACGTCACGGACGCAACAAAAGATCGAAACCGCTAGCCGGGAACTTTGTATCGCGCACCCCGGTGAGAAATCGACGCCAGTGCATACTCGCTTGCTCCGATGCGAGGGGATGGACTCGACTCGCGCCATGTTCCGGACTTTCGACTTCATCGTCGTCACGGATGGCTATTGGCATTCGACGCCGCGCATCCGCCACAAGATGCCCCTAGCGTGGGCGGCGGCGGGCCATCGCGTGCTGTGGTGCGAGAGGAGTCCCTTCCCGCAGAGTTGGACGCAGGGGCGCCTTGTGCGCGCGTTCTCCAGCCAGCTGGAGCCGGTCCAGGAGCGCCTCTGGGTGCTGCCGACGCCCCCCGCCCTGCCTCGCCTCGAAAGGCGGTCGTTCCCCGGGCCGCTCCTGCGGAGCATTCACGGGCCTTGGCTTGCGAGTAGGGTTCGTCGGGCGACGCTTGAGTTGGGCCTGCGCGATCCGGTTCTGGTGCTTATGCAGCACGGTGCCCGTGGTGATTTGTTGGACCTGATCCCCCATCGCCTGTCCGTCTATTACACGCACGATCTTTTTGGTTACGGCACGATTTCCGAGCAGGATCGGTCAATGGAGGACGATCTCTGCGGCCGTGTGGACTGGGTGTGGACCACTTCCGAGCACCGCGCCAGTACTTTGGCGCCCCACGCACGTCGTATCCGGTGCCTGCCCCATGCCGTCGACCTGGAATGGTGGGGGAGAAACGTGACCAACCCACAGCCCGCGGCGGTTGCCTCCATCCCCAAGCCGCGGCTTGTCTTCACGGGAGCTGTCGATTTTCGGATCGATTGGCAGTTGCTGCGGGCGCTGGCCGCCGCAGAGCCGACCTGGCAAGTTGTGCTGTGCGGACCCGTTAGCCACGAATCCATCGAGCAGGTAAAGTCTCTCCCGCCAAATATCCACGCCGTCGGCAATCTTCCACTGGATTCGCTCCCCTCCGTGATCGATGGGGCCGATGTCTTGCTCCTCCCTTATCGCCCCGACCCCATGACTGAATCCATCGGCCGACCGCTGAAGTTCTATGACTATCTCGCCAGCGGTCGTCCCATCGTCTCGACCCGCTTTGCGGACTTCGGTCCCAACTCTGAACAATTGATCTCCTTCTCCGCTGATGCGCTGGGCTGGCAGGCCGTCATCGCCGATGCGCTCGCCAATCCGAATCCGGAACAGGCGACCCGCCGCCGCGAGGAAGCGTCGCGCAATAGTTACGCTGCCAGGTTGCACGAGCAGGAGGAGATGCTTGCGAGCGTGAATGAATCCAAACCGGAAGAATGAAAGGTAATTTAGTTCCTTACGTGGACATTGTGGCAAATGTTCTTTGTGTCATCCTTTTGTCACTTGGCACCATTGGCCACTCGCACCACTGTCTTCATGATCTTCCAAGACCCAAATCAGGTGATTCCTCATGCTTCTCAAGACCATGCTCGCGACCGCCACTTTTCTGGCCGTGGCCCTCTCCCCGGTGGCTGCCCAGGATAAGGTTAAGATCAACATCAGCGGCTCCGACACGATGAACCTGCTGACCCAGCGGCTCGCCGAGACCTACTCCAAGAAGCACGCGAACGTCGAGATCTCTGTTCGCGGCGGCGGCTCGGGCACTGGCATTGCCGACTTGCTGAATGGTCTTGTGGATATCGCCCAGGCCTCGCGCAAGATGAAGGAGAAGGAAATCGCGACCGCGAAGGAGAATGGCTACGATCCCGCCGAGTATGTCGTCGCGTTGGATGGTATCGCGATCGCCGTGCACGAGTCCAATCCCGTCAAGTCGCTGACCATCGGCCAACTCCGCGCCCTCTACAGCGGCGCCGTGAAGAACTGGAGCGAGATCGACCCCAACCTCCCCAGCGCCCCCGTCGTGCTCTTCTCGCGCGAGTCCAACTGCGGCACCTACGACTTCTTCAAGGAGCACGTCATGAAGGACGCGACGTTTGCCCCCAACACCAGCTACCTCGCGGCTACCGCGGCCGTCGCCAACTCCGTCACCAAGGAGCCCAATGCCATCGGCTTCGGTGGCGTCTCCTACTTCGTTCGCCCGGAGGGCCTTCGTGTGGTCCCCATCAGCGTCGACAAGGACTCGCCTGCGGTGAACCCGATCGACGTTGTGCACCACCACGTGAACCTTGCGGTGATCCAGGATGGTTCCTACCCCATCAGCCGCCCGCTTCAGTATTACACCCCGGAAGAGGCGTCGGGCGAGGTGAAGAGCTTCCTTGATTGGATCATCAGCGACGAAGGCCAGGCCATCGTTCTCAGGGAAGAGTACATTCCCCTTGGCAACTCGGCCCCAACCTCGGAGAGCAAGGCGCAGTAAACCTGACCAATCACTCCAAGATGAGCGCATCCGCCCCCCCGTTGGACGCCCCCGGCGAGAAAAATCCCCCTGCCTCGGGCAGTCCTTCCTTCTCACCCAAGGCGGTGCGGGACCGGGTACGTCATTCCACCCCCTTCATTCAGCGCCTCAAGGAGTTTGCGATCGAGAAGCTGCTCGCCCTGAGCGGGTGGCTCTCGATCCTGTTTATCCTGCTCATCTTCGTGTTCCTGTTCAAGGAAGGGCTCCTGGCGCTTCGCCAAGTGGAAAGCCTCTCGACTTTCTTCTACTCGGTCGAACCGGTGATGGCCTACGACGCGGCCACGGCAGAAACCAAGATCGTAGGGGAGGCGGTTGCCTATAAGTGGGAGCCGGTCTCCACGCCGCCGCGGCTGTCGATCCTGCCCCTCCTGTGGGGCTCGTTCGGCGTCGCGTTGCTGTCCGCTGTCCTCAGCACACTCTCTGGCATTGCAGTGGGTGTTTTTCTGTCTGAAATGGCGTCGGAAAAGACCCGGAATCTGGTCAAGCCGGCGCTGGAACTACTCGTCGGTATCCCCACGGTGGTTATCGGGTTCTTCATGCTGACGGTCGTCGCGATTCCGCTGAAGAACATCCTGAACCCGGCCGACGGAACCTCGCTCATCCCCGCATACCAGAGCCTCTACAACATGTTCGTGGGGTCGCTTGGTGTCAGCGTCGTGATCGTTCCGGTGATTGCTTCGCTGGTCGACGATGCGCTGCGCGCGGTGCCGATGGATCTGCGGGCGGCCAGCCTCAGTCTTGGCGCCACCCGTTGGCAGACGACCTGGCGTGTCGTGCTGCCGGCCGGTGTGTCCGGCGTGCTGTCGGCGGTGATCCTCGGCTTTGGCCGCGCCATCGGCGAGACGATGATCGTGCTGATGTGCGCGGGCAGTGCCCCTCAGATTTCCCTCAATCCCTTCGATTCGACGCGTACCATGACGGCCACCATCGCCGCTGAGATGGGCGCCGCCCAGCAGGGGAGCCTCCACATGCACACGCTCTTCCTGGTCGGTGCGATCCTCGTGACCCTCGCCTTCTTCCTGAACCTGACGGTCGAGTTGATCGCCAACCACTACCGGAAGAAGATCCGCCTATGAGCAGCCGTCAGGCGACATCGCTGGAAGCCGCCAAGGCCCAGGTCACGAGCAAGACGCTCGCACCTGCATGGGCGCTGCTTTTCGAGAGCATCATCCGCGGCGTCACCAGCGCGATTGTTCTCCTGCTGCTTTTCATCCTCGGGACGATTATTTGGCAGGGAGCGCCCCGCCTGGTCGGCGTCGAGGTCCGCTCCCCCGAAGTCCTCCTTACCAAGGGAGAGACCGGCCTGCTGCCTGACGGAAAGCCGCTGCCAGTCTCGCTCCGCGTGCGCGCCGACTCGGGGCGGCTCAATTTCTCCTACCACGAAGCGGAGGATCCCTCCTTCACGCTGCCGGAAAGCGGCAATAGCACCACGACGCTTGGCGACCTCACCATGACCGCGGGGCGCAACGAGCTGACTGCCACCTGGAAGGGCACGCCGCAGACCGTTACGCGCGGCCAGCACCTGGAACTGGCTGGCTCGCAGTTGGTCTTCCACAACCAGAGCATCTGGCACTACAGCCTCGACTTCCTGACACAGCCTCCCCGCGACGGCATGGAGCAGGGCGGCATTTTCCCGGCCCTCTTCGGTACCGTCTTCGTCGTGCTCTTCATGATCCTGATGGCGTTGCCGCTGGGCGTTTTCGGCGCCGTCTATCTGGTCGAATACTCCCGCGGCGGCATTACCTCTCGGTTGATCCGGGCCGCGGTCAACAACCTGGCGGGCGTACCGTCGATCGTGTTCGGACTCTTCGGCCTCGGCTTCTTCGTGCTCTTCATCGGCCGGAACCTCGACTACTACGCCTACGACGTGCCGCGCAACGAGGTGGAACAAAAGGCCTTCGACGAGCGCATCAAGCCGGAGGTCGAGCGGGTCCGCGCCGAGGCGGTGGAACTGGCCAAGCAGCAGGATCTGAAAGGCCCCGCACGCGGCGCCTTCATCCGCGAGCACGTCCTCAAGAACGCCCCCTCCACGCCGAAGCGCGTCTTCGGCCAAGGCGCCATTTTTTGGGCCTCGGCCACGCTGGCCATTCTCGTGCTCCCCGTCATCATCGTCTCCACCGAGGAAGCCCTTCGCGCCGTGCCGGCAAGCCTGCGCGAAGCCGCCTACGGACTTGGCGCCACCAAATGGCAGGTCATCTCGAGCGTGGTGCTTCCCCAGGCGCGCTCCGGCATCCTGACCGGCGCCATCCTGGCCGTGGCACGCGGCGCCGGCGAGCTGGCTCCGATCCTTTTCGTGGGCGTCACCTTCTTTGCCCCCAACCTCCCCCTAACCGAGCCGATCAATTTCTACTTCTTCGAAATGCCCGTGGTGAATCCGTTCCAGCAGTTCATGTACCTCAACTATCACATCTACACCATGGCCACGCAGCACACCAACCCGGAGGGCACGCGCGGAATCCAGTTTGCCACCACCCTGGTCCTTGTGGCTCTCACATTCCTCATGAACCTGGGGGCGATCATGCTGCGCCGCCGACTAACGAAAGTGACGAGGTAACCCCCCTTGGCCTCCTCCCCCCCCGAACTCAGGGAACACAAGTCCATCGCCGGGTTCCCGAAGCACGGCGCCCCCGATCCATCGAAGTACTACGTCGACATCCAGAAACTGTCCGTGTTCTACGGCGAGAAGCAGGCGCTTTTTGGCGTGAGCCTCGGCGTAGCGCGCAACGAGGTCCTGGCCCTCATCGGTCCTTCCGGCTGCGGAAAGTCGACACTCGTCAAGGCCGTCAACCGCATCTCCGAACTGACCCCTAACGTGCGCATCGACGGCGACATCCGCATCAACGGCGAGACGATCTTCGGCGAAAAGGCCGACATCATCACGCTGCGCCAGCGCGTCGGCATGGTCTTCCAACGCCCCAATCCCTTCCCCAAGTCGATCTACGAAAACGTGGTCTACGGCCTGCGCCTGCACGGCGTGCGTGACCGCAAGACGCTCGACGACGTGGTGGAATGGGCCCTGCGCCATGCGGCGCTTTGGGATGAAGTGAAGGATCGCCTCAAGACGAGCGCCCTGGAGCTTTCCGGCGGCCAGCAGCAGCGCCTCTGCATCGCCCGCGCCATCGCCGTCCAACCCGACGTGCTCCTCATGGACGAACCGTGCTCGGCTCTCGACCCCATCGCCACGGCCAAGATCGAGGACCTGATCCTCGAATTGAAGAAGGACTACACGATCCTCATCGTGACCCACAACATGCAGCAGGCGGCCCGTGTTTCCGACTACACGGCGCTCATGTGGCTCGGCAAACTGATCGAACACGCACCCACCGAGGAAATCTTCACCAATCCCAAGGAGAAGATCACCGAGGACTACATCACCGGGCGTAACGGGTAGTCACGAGCGGGCGCGCTTTACCGAGTTCATTCCGGTCCAAAAGGGCCAGTAACGCCGCGTGAAGAGGTAATCCTTCGCAAGCTCCAGAATCGTCGGGGCGAAGCGCGGAGATCCGCGAACTAAGGGCCCAAGTATGGGGGGCAACGATCAGCATGGAGAATATCAGCAGCTTCGCGCAACAACATCCATGAGACGCGAAGCGCCCGAATATCGAAAACACCGCCGTATCCGCCATTTGCTACGCTACAGGATAGCCAAACACGAGAAACGGGCCAGCAACATTCGTTGCAGGCCCGTTGCACTCAACCAGTCCTGACTCGGAGGCCGAACCTCACACCTCCATGATTTCCTTTTCCTTCTTCTTCATGTGCTCGTCGACGGCCTTGATCCACTTGTCGGTGAGCTTCTGAAGCTCGTCGTTCGCATCGCGGAGCTGGTCCTCGGTCAGGACCTTCTTGTCCTTCTTCAGCTTCTCGAAGTGTTCCTTCGTGTGCTTGCGGACGTTCCGGATGGCGACGCGGGCGTCCTCGGCCATGGCGTGGGCCTTCTTGACGAGTTCCTTGCGGCGTTCCTCGGTGAGCGGCGGGATGGTCAGACGGACCACCTTGCCGTCGTTCTGGGGGTGAATGCCGATGTCGGCCAGCATGATGCCCTTCTCGATGGCGGAGAGGGCGTTCTTGTCCCACGGGGTGATGACGATGTTGCGGGCGTCGGGGGTGGAGACGGCGGCGACCGAGTTGAGCGGGCTGCTGGTGCCGTACATTTCAACCACGACCTTGTCGACGAGCGAGGCGGAGGCGCGGCCCGTGCGGAGCGTCTTGAAGTGGCTCTCCAGCGCGTCGATCGCGTGGGTCATCTTGGTTTCGGCGGACTTGAAGTCGTCCTTCAGGGAGGGATCAATCATTGTCGGTTTCTCCGGTGACTAGGGTTCCGATGCTTCCATCGACAAGCGCGGCCAGCGTATTGCCCGGCTTGGCTAGGTTATACACCAGCAAAGGTATGTTGCTCTCGCGGCAGAGGGCAATAGCAGCCGCGTCCATCACCTTCAGATTCTCGTTCAGCGCCCGCGTGTAGCTGCACGTCGGGAGGAACTTGGCGTTGGGGTCCTTGCGAGGGTCCGCCGTGTAGACGCCGTCCACCTTCGTGCCCTTGAGCAGGATGTCTGCCTCGATTTCCGCCGCACGAAGCGCCGCCGCCGTATCGGTGGTGAAGAACGGATTGCCCGTGCCGGCGCCAAAGATCACCACGCGACCCTTTTCCATGTGGCGGATGGCGCGGCGGCGAATGTGCTGCTCGGCCACCTGGGTGATCGGGATGGCGGTCTGGACGCGCACCGGGACGCCCATCTGTTCGAGCGCGTCCTGAAGCATCAGCGAGTTGATGACGGTCGCCAGCATGCCGATCTGGTCCGCCATGGCGCGCTTCATGTTCTTGGCCGCATCGCTGTTTCCGCGGAAGATGTTGCCGCCGCCGATCACGACGCCGACCTGGATGCCCGCGTCGAAGACCGACTTGATCTCCGAGGAAATGAAGTGGACCGAGTCGTGGTCGAGGCCGAACGACTCCTTCCCCTTCATCATTTCTCCGCTCAACTTCAGCAGGACGCGACGGTACTTGGGCTGCGGCTGGCTCATGGGATGGACCACCTTCCTTGGGAAAATGTGTATGCTGAAAGACACAAAAAGGGCGGGTCGTTTTTGGCGACCCGCCCGGTTTGACTTGAATTAGGCTTCGGCGGGGGCCGGTGTGGCCAACTCGCCTACTCGATAGCTGATGAACTTTGCAATCGAGACTTCCTTGGAGGCCTCGGCAAGGACGGCCTTCACGGTCTTCTTCGAGTGCATGACGTGCTCTTGGTTGAGCAGCACGGTGTCCGCGGCGAAGGACTTGATCTTGCCCTCGACGATCTTCGGGATGATTGCCTCGGGCTTGCCCTCGTTGCGGGCGATGTTCGCGGCGATCTCGCGCTCGGTGGCGAGCGTCGCAGCGTCGATCTCCGTCTCGAGGAGGAAGCGGGGCTGACGGGCGGCGACGTGCATCGCGATGCCCTTGGCGGCTTCCTTCGCTGCCTCGTTCACGTTGCCCGTGAGGACGATCATCGTGCCGATCTTGCCCGGGGGATGAATGTAGCCAACGACATAGTCGCCGGAAACGGTCGTTGCGCGGTTAACCTCAAGCTTCTCGCCGATCTTGGCGAGCAGGTCACCGACAACTTCCTTGGCGGCCTTGCCATACTCGGGCAGCGTCGCCTCGAGAAGCTCGGCAGCCGTGGCGAACTTGCCCTTGAGGGTGGCCGCGGTCAGCGCCGCGAGAACCTTCTGGAAGTCATCGTTGCGGGCCACGAAGTCGGTTTCGCAGTTGAACTCGACGATGGCAGCGGTCTTCTGGTCGTCGCTCACGGCGATGCCAACAAGACCCTCGGCGGCGGTACGCCCGGCGCGCTTCTCGCCCTTGGCGATACCGGCCTCGCGCAGGATCTTCACCGCGGCGTCCATGTTGCCTTCGGCCTGGGTCAGCGCCTTCTTGCACTCCATCATGCCAGCGCCAGTCTTTTCGCGCAGTTCTTTCACGAGGGAAGCGGAAATCTCAGCCATTGTAACCTTTATTCCTTTGGGTGACGGTATGGCGCCCGCTGGGTCAGGGCGGGCGCTGGTCTGTCGATCGGTCTGGTATTACTTGCCCGGCTGGTTCTCGCCAGCCTCGCCGCCGCTGTACACGTTGAAGTTCTGCTCGAGCTCCTCCGCCGACATCGGCACGCCGAGCAACGGCTCGCCATTCTCACCAACCGGAACCGCCTCGTTCACCTGGACGCCCTCGACGCACGCCTCGGAGATCTGGCTCACCATCAGCTTGATCGAACGCACCGCGTCGTCGTTGGCCGGGATCACGAAGGTGATCGGGTCCGGGTCGCAGTTCGTGTCCACAACGGCCACGATCGGGATGCGGAGCTTCTGGGCTTCCAGCACCGCGATGTTTTCCTTGGACGGATCCACGATGAAGATGATGTCTGGGAGACGATCCATGTTCTTGATGCCGCCCAGGTTCTTCTCGAGCGCCGCACGCTCGCGGCCCAGCATCGACTGCTCCTTCTTGCTATACTGCTCGATCGTGCCGTCCGTGAACATCTGGTCGAGCTGGATCAGGCGGAGCACCGACTTGCGAACCGTCTGGAAGTTGGTCAGCAGACCACCCAGCCAGCGGTTGTTGATGTAATACATGTCGGCGGCCTGCGCGCCTTCCTGGATGATCTCCTTGGCCTGCTTCTTCGTGCCGACGAAGAGCACCTTGGCGCCGCTGGCGACCGAGTCGCGGATGTACTTGGTGGCATCGCGGAGCAGACGAAGGGTCTTCTTCAGGTCGATGATGTAGATGCCGTTACGATCCGTGTAGATGTACGGCTTCATCTTCGGGTTCCAACGACGGCTCTGGTGGCCGAAGTGGACGCCTGCTTCCAGCAGCTGCTTCATGGTAACTGACGACATGCGGTTTCCTCCGCAAAGTGGTTTGTTCCGCCGCCACCGTCTTCCAGAGAATGCCAACCGGGCATTGGCCCGGCCACCTGGCAATCCTGTCGGGTGACGTGAGGATTGGGCAGGGAAAATCCCCCCTGCCAAGGGCCGGAAATTGGACACGAAGCCACCCCACCCCACGCAAGCAGAAATTGGAGACAAGCCCACCGCAAATCGCCCAGTCCCCGCGGCCTGGAGCAAAAACCCCCTGACCTTCCGCTTGACGCCCCCCCATTTGAACGCGTACTCCCACACCCCCCACGGTGCTCGGGTAGCTCAGTTGGTAGAGCAGCGGACTTTTAATCCGTTGGTCCTGGGTTCGAGTCCCAGCCCGAGTACCACTCTAACTCGTTTAAATCCAGCGTTCTTTGCGGTTTCCCCTTTCGAGCCTTCCGGGTCGATCAGGGCGGTTACTGTCCTTCTACTGTCCAACCCGGTTTGGATCGGGGCTGGCCGCCAAAAACAAAAACCCCCGCCGACGGTTGGGGTCGGCGGGGGAGTCGTTGTCTTATAACCGCGTGGCGCTTGTGAACTTAGAGCGAAACGAGGCTCACGGACTTGATGCCTTGCAGGCCGCGGAGCTGCGTGAGCACAGCCTCGGCCACTGGCTGGTCCACGTTGATGATGGTCATGGCGGCCTTGTCGCTCTCGACGCGACCCCAGGTCATCTGGCCGATGTTGATGTTGTGTTCGCCCATGACGGTGCCGACGCGACCGATGATGCCGGGGACGTCGTTGTTCTCGATCACGATCATGTTGCCTTCCGGCACCGCGTCGAAGTGCTTGTCGTTGAGCAGCACGATGCGCGGGTGGTTGCGGGTGAAGAGCGTGCCGGCGATCACCGTCTTGGAGCCGTCCTCGTTCTCGACCTCGACCGTCATGAGGTTCTGGTACTGGAAGACCTCGCTGTGGCGGGTTTCAACCAGCTCGACGCCGCGGTCCTTAAGGATCGACTGGGCGTTGATGAAGTTGACGGGGATGTCCGAGGTGGACTTGAGGAATCCCTTGATGGCGGAAACGGTGAGGGGCATGAGCGGATACTGGAGCACCGAGCCGCTGTAACGGCAGGTGAGCTTCTTAGCGCGGCCCTTGCGGTACTGCGAGGCGAACTGGCCGAGCTTCTCGATCAGCTCCATGTACGGCCCGAGGATCGGGAGGATTTCCGGATCCACGGAGGGCGCGTTGACGGCGTTGCGGATCGTGCCGCCCTTGAGGACTTCGACGATCTGCTCGGCGACCTGGATGGCGACGTTTTCCTGGGCCTCGACGGTACTGGCGGCGATGTGCGGCGCGATCACCACGTTGTCGAGCTTGCGGAAGGGGTGATCCTCGGCGATGGGCTCGCTGACGAACACGTCGAGGGCGGCGCCGGCGATCTGCTTCTTCTGGAGGGATTCGAGGAGCGCGTCCTCGTTGATGATGCCGCCGCGGGCGCAGTTCACCAGGCGGGCGGTCTTCTTCATCTTGGCGAGACGCTCGGCGTTGATGAGGTCCTTCGTCTCGGCGGTGAGCGGCGTGTGGACGGTGAGGAAGTCGGCGCGCTCGCAGATCTCATCCACGGTGCAGGCCTCCACGCCCAGCTCGCGCATGCGATCGGTGGAGAGGAACGGATCGTACCCGAGGATGTGCATGTTGAAGGAGCGCATGCGCTTGACGACTTCCTGGCCGATGCGGCCGAGGCCGAACACGCCGAGGACCTTGCCGTTGAGCTCGACGCCCATGAAGGACTTCTTGTCCCACTGGCCCTTGGTCATGGACATGTGGGCTTGGGGAATCTTGCGGGAGAGGCTGAGCATCATGGAGATGGTGTGCTCGGCGGTGGAGGTCGTGTTGCCGCCGGGGGTGTTCATGACGATGATCCCCTTGCGGGTGGCGGCGGCCGTGTCGACGTTGTCGACGCCGACGCCTGCGCGGCCAATCACGCGCAGCTTCTCGGCGCGTTCGATGATCTCGGCGGTGGCGCGGGAGCGGGAGCGAATGACCCAGGCGCTGTACTCGTGAATGCGCTCGCGGATTTCATCCTGGGTAATCTCAGGCAGGTGGTCGACTTGGAAGCCGGCCTTCTCGAAGACGGCCACGCCGTCATCGGAAATCTTGTCACTGATTAGAATTCTCTCGGTCACGTCAGGCAGTCCATTCTGCGGGGAATCCACTCAAAGGCTTTGGAAGTGAACGGAGCAGGCGGGGGGGCCGCAAGGGGAGATGGAACACCGAACCGCATCCGTTCAACGCCCATCCGCAGGGTGCTCACATGAATGGTGGATTGCCGAATGCCCGATCTGGTGCTACTTGAATGACTCGCAGATCGTTGAAGGATCGTGGTTTGCCGAAATCTGGAGTGCTCAGGTCCCGCGTCGCTTGGCCTTCGCCGTCGGAGGAGCGGTCCACGGATCCTCGGGCCAGGAGTGCTTGGGATAGCGGGCGCGTAGCTCCTTGCGGACCTCTGCGTAGGTCGTGTTCCAGAAGTTGCGCAGATCCGACGTGACCTGCACGGGGCGATGATTCGGGGCGAGGAGATGCAGCAGCACCCGCACGCGACCCGAGGCGATGGTCGGGGACTCGGGGAGCCCGAAGAGTTCCTGAAGACGTACCGCCAGCACCGGTTGTTCGCCCGAGGCGTAGTCGAGCGGGATGCGATTTCCCGTCGGCACCGTCAGGTGGGTCGGGCACTCGCGGTCGAGGGACTGTTGCAGCTTCCAGTCGAGGTTCTGGAACGCCAGGCTGGCGGGGTTGCGGTTCATGAGTTCCCCGATCGACAGGCAGTTGGCGGTCGCAGAGCCGTCGGCAAGGGCCTTCGCCAGCACATCGTCCGCCGCGTCGTCGCTGGATAGAAGTCTATACAGGAGCCGGAGCCTCCCGCCGAGGCGAGCCAGGTCCTCGTTGCGCTCGAGCAGCGCGGGGATGCGCTCGGCGAGGGCGCGCTGGAAGGTGGCGGAGGCGAGCGCCGGATCCACGGACAGGCTGATGCCGTCCGCCTGGAAGACCAGTCCGCGAATCGAATGGGTACGTTCCATGAGGATGCGATCCTTCTCGGCGCTGTATAGACAGCGGGTGCCGACCTCCACGAGGGCGGGATGGATCTCGCGAATCCAGGCGGGCTCGATGCGGCTGGCGAGGCTGACGCGGCATTCGAGTCCCTGCGCGGTGGATGCCTCGCGTGGGTCGATGCTGAGGAAGAGACGGCCCTCGCGGACAGTGCAGGCACCGTCGAGCACCACGCCGCGCCCGCCCACCATGCCGCCGCGCATCGGATCGCCCTCGCGCCGCACCGTCACGCGGTCGGGATAGGCATGGAGCAGTAGCTTGAGCGCCCGCTCGCTCATCTCGGAATCGGGTGGGGGAGAACCCTCACGCCCGAGGCGACGGGCTGTGTCCGCGAGGTTGTCCCGAACGCGCTGTGCAGCGACCCACGCCGCGCGATCGACGCCAAAGGGGGGCTGCCGATTCTCCAGCAGTAGCTCAGCTCGATCAAGCACATCAGACGAACTGTGCCAGCGAGGCTGGCGGCTGCGGAGCGGACCTCGTTCCGATGTATAGACGTCCTTCTCCGATAGCACCGCCGCGATGGCGCAGGCGGTTGCCGTCAGTCCAGCGTCCATGCCAGCGAGCAGCAGCGCACCGAGTCGAGGATGCAGAGGATGCGCGGCTAGTCGCTTCCCGTGCTCGGTGAGACGGCCCTGCGCCGTGAGCGCCCCGAGCATGATGAGCAACTGTTCCGCCGCCTCGACGGCGGCCGCGGGTGGTGCCTCGAACCACGCGAAGCTGCGCGGGTCCGCTCCGAAATCGTGCAGGGAGAGGAGCGTTCCCGAGAGGTCGATGCGTTGGAGTTCCGGCGTGATGGTCGGTTCCATGGCCGCCTCCTCGGCGGCGTGCCAGAGGCGAATGCAGCGGCCCGGCGCGGTGCGTCCTGCACGGCCCGCCCGTTGCCGCGCGGAGGCCATGCTGATGCGCTGCAATACCAGCCTGTCTATACCGAGCAGGTGGTCGCTCTCCAGCACACGTTCCAGCCCCGAGTCGATCACCGTGCGCACGCCATCGATGGTCAGTGAGGTCTCTGCGATGTTCGTGGCGAGGATCAGCTTTCGGCCGCTGCCCGGTGCCAGCGCCGCATCCTGCTTCTCCGGCGGAATCGAGCTGTGAAGCACATGCACGGCCACGTCCGGCGGCAATGCGCTTCCCACCAGTTCCTCCGTGCGACGAATCTCTCCGATGCCAGGCAGGAAGACGAGCACGTGGCCCGAGTCGCGCTGGGCAAGGGCCGCAAGTGCCACATCGGCGGCGAGGTTGCTGACATGGACCTCGGGAGCTTTCGGGCGATGGCGCACCTCAATGGGGAACTGTCGGCCCGGGCTCTCGAACACCGGTGCGTTGTCGAGGAACCGCGCAATCGGCCCCGGATCGAGCGTCGCCGACATGACCACGATGCGCAGGTCCTCGCGGGCGGTGCGCTGCACCTCGCGGAGCAGCGCCACCGCCACGTCTGTATAGACGCTCCGCTCGTGGAACTCGTCCAGCACGACTGTCGAGATCCCTTCCAGGAACGGATCGGCCTGCAACTGGCGGAGTAGAATCCCCTCGGTCATCACGCGCAGGCGCGTCTGCGGCCCCGTCCGGTTGTCGAACCGGATGTGCCAGCCGATCTCCTGCCCGATGCGCCAGCCATGCTCGTCGGCGATGCGTTGCGCCGTGGCGCGCGCGGCGACGCGGCGCGGTTGCAGGACGATGATGGAGCCGGTTCCACGCCACGGGGCGCGAACGAGGGCGGGCGGGATGCGGGTGGTCTTGCCCGCGCCCGGCGCCGCCAGCACGACGGCGTTGGGCTTCGTGGCGAGCGAAGCCACCAGCGGCTCGACGAGGTCATCGACAGGCAGTGGGGTAAGCGGCATGGGTCGGTAAAATGGGCCTCTGATCTGCAAAAATGGAACGTCCGCGCGGCCCTCCTGCGTCAACGGCAAAGCAGCCCGAGGCATTACGCTTGCCGCGCGCCGGACCCGCGCCGCACCATCCGACCGTGATCTGAACGAAAGACGAACATTCGCAGCATGGAACCAGACGACATCGAGGAACGCCTTGAACGCCTCTACGAATCCGCCTCCAGCGCCAGCGCCGAGGGACGGAGCGAGGATGCCATCAAGCTTTGCGACGAGGCCCTCGACCTCATCGAATCGGCTGGCGATGACACGGAGAGCTATTCCTACTCCGCCTTCGTGATGCTGATCGGCGACGTCCATTGGGGCGCCGGCGACTACGAGGATGCCTATCAGGCCTATCACAAGGTGGCGCTGAACGATCCCGAGCGGATCGACGCCCGCGTGGCCGTGGGCGTGGCGCTGTTCCACCTGTGCCGCTTTCAGGCCGCCCAGACCCAGCTTGAGATGTGCAGCCTTGATGACGCGGGCAGCGCCGAGGCGTGGTACTACCTTGGCCTGATCGCCCTCCGCCGCGGCCAGCGCGACCTCGCGATGCGCCACTTCACCTCCGCGAACGAGCTGGAAGAGGAGCGCTTCAAGCTTCCCGTTGCCATCTCCGAGAAGGAAGTCGTCGAGATCGTCGAGCGGCTCATCCAGGAGATTCCCCCGGCGCTCGCCAAGCCGCTGGTCAACGTCCCCATCATTCTTGAGAAGCGCCCCGACGAAGAGCTTCTCTTCAGCGAAGATCCGCCCATGGACCCGCTGATCCTCGGTCTTTTCGACGGCATCCCGCTGACGGAAATGACCAGCGACGTCATCGTGACCGCGCCCACGCGCATCATCCTGTTCTTGGATAACATCTGGCTGGTGGCCCATGATCGCGCCACGCTGGAGGACGAGCTTTGGGTGACGCTGAAGCACGAGATCGGACACTACCTCGGCCTCAATGAGGACGAACTCGCCGAGCGGGGTCTCGACTGAGTCCCGTGAGCTACGACGTTCTATTCGCCATCGCGAAGGGTGCGATTCTCGGCGGCGCCATCGGCTGGGCCACCAACAAGCTGGCCGTGTGGATGCTCTTCAACCCCAAGCGCGCCTGGCACATCGCGGGGGTGCGTGTCCCGCTGACTCCCGGTCTCGTGGTGAAGAACCAGCATCGCCTTGCAGAAGCCGTCGGCAGGTCCATCGGGCGCGATTTGCTCGACCCGGAATCGGTCGCCGCCGAGCTGAAAGACGTGCAACTGGCCCGCCGCATCGCCAGCGAGCTTTCCGCCCAGCGCACCCGTTTCGCCGCCAGGGACCTCCCGTTGTCCGCCGTGATTGGGGCGGATGCCCTCCCCGGCGTATCGCGCGCTGTTGCCGGTCTTGTGTCCGCGAAGGCCGATGGGCTGCTGACCGAGATGCTGGCGCCGCAGGGAATGCTCCGCCGCGAGCTTGGCGACCTGCTTGCCGACCTCGGTGGAAAGTCACTCGGCGAACTGCTCGGCGAGGACGGGATTGTGCGGATTCGTGCTTCGTTCTTGGCACAAGCGACCCGATTCGCCGCGGGCGACGCGCTGCGCGGACCCATCAGCCAGACGGTGGAGAAGGCCCTCGCGGCGCTCCCTGATTCGGAGGCGTTCGCTGCCTTGGAGGCGACGGCCCGATCCTTTGTCGAAGGGCGTTCTCCGGCCATTGCGGCGGGCTTTCAGGAGAGCCTTGCCGAGTATCTGGAAGGGGAGGAGTTTGGCGACGCCGTTCGGCCACGCCTCGCCAACAGACTGCACGCGGCCATCGTCGAACGCTTCCCCATGGCACGGATGCTTGTCAGCGAGGCGATCCTGAGCGACCTGCTGACGCAGCGTTGGCCGGACCTGGCGGGGGAGCTCTCGACCATCGCGCGCGACGAGGGCGTGAATCGCTTCCTCTCGGCGCAGCTCGACCGCGGCGCGGACAACCTGATCGAGAGCCTGCGCGAGACGTTGGCGGACGAGGAACAGCGCGCCCGGTTCTCCGACTGGCTGACCGGCAAGGCCGTCGATGGCGTGCGCGAGTTCATCGAGGGGGATACGCTGGCGACTCGCATCGACGCGCTCATCGCCGAGTGGTCGACCAAGCCCCTGCGCGAATTGCTCCCCGGCGACGGCGCATGGTTGGGTGAGCAAGCGGACAACATCCTCGCCCGCATCGGCAACCGCCTCACCCGCCCCGAGAGCCGCGCCTGGCTGGAAAGTCAAATCGCATCGCAGGTGGAGCGAACCCTCGTCGAACTGCCGATTCGCCAAGTCATGGAGCTGGTTCCCGCCGAGCAATGGCAACGCGTTGAGGAACGCATCGCCCTCCATGTCGAGGAGCGCGCCGTGGCGCTGGCACCGACGATCCTGCGCGACGAGCTGCGGCTGGATGAACTGGTGACGCGCAAGATCGAGGACTTCGAGGCGCGCAAACTCGAGGATACCATCAACAAGGTCAGTGGCCGAGAGTTGACGGGGATCATCCGCCTCGGCGGGTTGATCGGCGTGGTGGTTGGTGTGCTCAGCGAGTTGCTTCTTCTGGTGCTGCGGTAACTGCCGATGGGACTCCTCGCGTGGCTTCGAGGAGTCTTTGGGCGCGAGGCGCCACTCCCCCTTCCACCTTCTGTCGCCCGGGATGACCGTCCCATCGAACCGGGGCTATCGCTTGACGACGCCCGGCGTCGCTTTCGGTCGGCGGTGACGCGGTGGAAGGAGGGGCGACTCTCGACTCCCGATGTCCACGCTGAGATGGAGCTTCTGCACCGCTCCATTTTCCACCGCTGCCTTACCCTTCGCGAACTGACCACGCGGGAGGCCTACGATTTTTTCAACCTCGCCGCCGAAATCGCATCGGCCACCAGTTTCGAGCCCAAGACCCGCTGGATTGGCGACGTCGCGCTGCGGCTCGAGGCCGAGGGACTCGGGAATGTCTACAGTCACCCGGCATGGAGACGGCTCGTCGCGGGCCGCGGCCCCATCGAGTCGTTCGTCATGATCAAGTGCGGTGATTGCGGAACCGAGTTTCCCCGCGCTGGCACGAGTGGATTCCTCATGATGGATTTCCTGTGGTGCTCGGGCTGCGGCAACCTGCTGAGTGCGACGATTTGCAGCGAACAAACCGAGCATCGGGTCGCGCCCTACAAACTCCGCACCGTGGCGGAGCAGCAGGCCGAGGCAATCCGGCTCGGGGTCCCTCACAGGGTTTGCCGCTGCGGCGGAACGATTCACGATGTCTGCAAGTGCCCCGGCTGCGGGAGCGGGCTGCTATGGGATGACAGAGTCCCCCTGTCACCCTACCTCTATTTTGAGTCCCATCGTTGCGAAGACCTCGAGTCGCAGCCAACGAGTAACGGGCAATAAGATTAGAGGCGCCCAATAACCTGCTTCGTATCAATGGCACTTTCGGGTTGATCCACTGTTCCCGTGGCCCCCCTCTTTCTTCTCACCCTTACGCCCAACGGATCGAGCGCCGGATGAGCTCTCAAACCCAGATCAGCGCTGGCATCCTCGTTTTCCGCCTGCGTCGTGGTCAGCTTGAGCTGCTTCTCGGCCACCCCGGCGGACCCTATTTCGCACATCGTGATCTGGGCGCGTGGGGCATTCCCAAGGGCCACGTCGAGCGAGGCGAAGAGTTGCTCTCCGCCGCGCGCCGCGAGTTCGAGGAGGAAACCGGGTTTCCTCCGCCGACCGATCTGATCCCCCTCGGCGAGATTCGCCAGCGCGGCGGCAAGAACGTCTCCGCCTGGGCCGGTGAGTGGACGGAAAAAGAGCTACCTCCGCTCGACTCCGCCACCTTTGACATCGAATGGCCCCCGCGGTCAGGACGAACGCGTTCCTTCCCCGAACTGGATCAATTGCGGTTCTTCCCCGTGGAGGAGGCGCGCCAAGTCATGAACGAACGCCAATACCGCTTCGTCGAGCGGCTGGTGGAGTACCTGGGCACAGAGGGCCGCCTGTAGCGCCTCACAGCCCCTTCTCATAGAACCGATGCCGCTTGTAGACCTTGCTCCCGAGGTTCGCCAGGATGCGGTTCATCATGTCGTTGTCTTCGAGGATCCAGCCCATGTCCGTGGCGCAGTAACCCAGCTTGCGGCACGCCACGACGGTTTCCGACACGAGCAGGCTCTCCAGGCCACGGCTGCGGAACTTGTCCACGACCCCGAGCGTGATGAAGCGGATGGTCTTCAGGCGGCTCTTCATCAGGAGTGCCATCGCGATTTCGCTGACCCCGAGTTTCCCCTTCATGAACCGCAGGATTTGGTTGTAGTCGGGGAGTGAGAAGGACACGCCGACGGGCTCGCCGGAGATCTCCACGAACCGGACCAACTCCGGCACGATGACGGGGCGCAGCTCCGCAGCCATGAAGTCGATTTCCTCGCGCGTCATCGGGACGAAGCCCCAGTTCTTCTCCCATGCCGCATTGTACACCACGCGAAAGCGCTCCAGCTCGGCGGCGAATTCCTTCATGCGCAGCGGACGGCAAACGACGGTGCCGTGGCTCTTCTCCAGCTTGTCCTTCATGCGCTCGGCGAGGCGGTGCATCCGTTCGTCGTAGGTGTCCTCGGTGAGCCACCACGAGAGCAGGTCCTTGGCCTTGGCATAGCCCGCGTTCTCGATCAGCGGAACCCAGGTGGGCGGGTTCCAGGTGGTCATGACCGACGGTGGGGTCTCGAAGCCCTCCACCAGCAGGCCGCATTCCTCGTTGGTGCTGAAGTTGGCCGGACCGCGGACGGCTGAGAGTCCCTTCGCCCGGCACCAACCCTCGGCCGCTTCCAGCAGCGCGCTGAAGATGGGCTGCTCGGACCAGCCCTCCAGAAAGCCGAAGAAACCTATGTTCTCGCCGTGGAACTCGTTGTGGGCGTGGTTGTGGATCGCAGCGATGCGACCGACCGCCTCGCCGTCGCGCCATGCCAGGAAGTACTCCACCTCCGCGTGCTTGTGGAACGGGTGCTTCTTCCGGTCCAGCAGGACCTTCATGTCGCGGCGAAGCGGTGGCACCCAGAGCGCCTGGCGGTGGCGGGTGCGGTGGGGTAGGTCGATGAAAACGTCGAGGTCCGCCGCGGACTGAACCGGGCGGACCTCAGTGGGACTCGTGCTGGTGGGTGCCATGCGCTGTCGTTACTCGTTGATCGCCGGGGCGGCGGGTTCCTGCTTGAGCGTGGGGCTGGTCTCGGTTGCCTCGGCGGCGGCCTTGGCCAGTTCCGCCACGCGCCCATCGATGGCCTTGATGGCCTGATCTGCGTTCTGTGCCATGGGCGTTCCCGGATTGTCGCGGCGGATCGACTCGAAGATCTCGCGGGCCTTGTCGAGGTTACCGGTGCGCATGAAGGTCTCGCCCAGCCCGATCTGCGCTTCCATCGCAGCCATCTTGCCGACATTCTCCGCCATGATGGTTTTCAGCATCGCTTCGGCCAGGTCCAGCTTTCCAGCCACTTCGTAGAGGCGGGCCGTGTCGCGCTGCATGCGGACCTTGGTCTCGGGGTTCAGCTCTGCCGTGATCTGCTCATGCAGCTTGTCGGAACCGAGCTTGAAGGTCTCCTCGAACTTTTCCTCGTCCCCGGCGAGGCGGTAGTTGAGGGCCTTGGCGAGAATGAGCTGCGAGTTTACTTCGTCCTTCGGATACTTCTCCATGTAGGCGTCATAGACCGCGTTGCTATCGTCGAAACGCTGCGTGCGGCGGTAGTAATCGGCGAGCATTTCGCGGGCCTGACCGCGGAAGCCGGCGTCCTCGGTCTCAAGGGAGGTCTTGAGGAAGAAGTCCTCAGCGGCCTTCTTTTCCTCTTCGCTCCCCGCCATGAGGGACATCTGCGAGTAGAGGAATCCCATCTCGATCTTGGCGGGGCCGTCCTCTACCTTCTCAAGACCCTCCTTGGCATGGGCCAGCGCCTTGTCGCGCTCCTCCATCTGAAAAAGGACCTGAGACGCGAACTGATGAGCCTGCACGCCGCGATCGTCCTTCAGGCCGAGCTTCGTATAGACGCCTTCCAGCTCCTCGTAGGCGTTCTCCATGTTCTCTTTACGACCGAGCGACATGTAGATTTCCGCCAGCATGAAGCGCGCGTCGATGGCCGACGGATCGTCGGGGAACTCCTTGATGATTTCCTTCAGCTTCAGCACACCGAGAGGGACCTGACGTTGCTCGGAGACCAGCGACTGTGCCTCCTGCAGGCGCTCCTCGGGCGTCTTCTTCTTGCAGCTCGTGACGAGCAGCGGAAGCGCCACAATGGCAGCAGCGAAGGTGGCAGTGTGCAGGACTCGGCGAATGGTTCGCAACATCTGGGGCTTTCTCCTTGGGGGCGACGGAAGCGCTCCTCGGCATTTTTGGCCGGGGAACAGGGGGACTCCTATCGACGCGGGGACCGGGGTAGCGCAAGCGAAGTGAGACGGGCAGGCGCGGAAAACCGCAACCACGCCCGTGATCTGGCTCAATCCCCGGTCAACGTCCCGTCTCGAACAAATGGCGCGAAAGCCAGCCCTCGACCAAAAAGTCATTCCCCCAGGTGGAGAGGGAGGTGGTGTGCAAGGGTAACGCCTCGCCCATGCGGGCCAGCGGTGACTGAAGGCTGGTGGGTCCCAAGGCCATGCTGCCGCCACCGGCCAGCTTCGGCGCGATCCAGGATTCCACACGATCGACGAGCCCCGCTGCCAGGAAGCTCCCTGCTACCCGCCGTCCACCCTCCACGTAGACCGACTGGACTCCGCGGCGGTGGAGGTCGGACAGGACACGCTCGGGAGTGATGGGACCGTTCAGCCGAGCCACTAGGGCTCCGGTGCCGATGAGCGCGGCTTCTCGGTCCGCGGGAGCGCCGGAACTGCACATCACCAGGGCCTGTTGTTTGTCGACGTGCTGCAAGAATGGACTGCCGGGCGGCAGACGCAGGTTACTGTCGAGCACGACGCGCATGACCGGAAACGGCGCTCCGCCGATGGGACGGGCGCTGAGACGGGCGTCGTCGGCGAGGACGGTACCGATCCCGGCCAGCACAGCACCGTGCTGTGCACGGCGGCGATGGACCTCGGCTCGGGCCACATCACCGGTGATCCAGCGCGAATCGCCGGAGGGAACGGCGGTGCAGCCGTCGAGAGTCATCGCCCACTTCAGTGTCACCAGCGGTCGGCCCAGCAGGTGGCTTGTCATGAAGGCCGGGTTGAGGAGTGCCGATTCGCGGGCAAGAAGTCCTGATTCCACCAGAATACCAGCAGCGCGAAGGCGCTCGGCGCCGCCCTGAGCCTTGCGATGGGGATCCATGGTCGCGATCACCACGCGCGAAATGCCTGCGGCGATCAGGGCTTCGCTGCACGGCCCCGTGCGACCCTGATGGTTGCAGGGCTCAAGCGTCACGTAGCACGTGGCCCCGCGAACCCCGTGCCCCCGGCCGGCGGCGTCGTTCAGCGCTTCGACCTCGGCATGAGGCTGACCTGCTGCGTGGTGCCAACCTTCACCGAGCACGCCACCGTCAGCGGAAACGATCACGCACCCGACGCAGGGGTTGGGATGGGTGTTGCCTTGCGCGCGCGCAGCAAGCTCCAGCGCCCGCCGCATCCAGCGTTCGTCATTCGGAGACCACTCAGCTCTTGGCATGACGTCCGCCGATCAATTGAAGAAGGCGATCCGATTCGATCTCGCGTGCTTCCCCCTTTGCAAGGCCCAGGTCGCTTAGCTTAAGCGCGCCGATCGCGGTCCGCTCGAGGGCGGTCACCCGAAACCCGAGCGCGTCCATCATCCGGCGCACCTGGCGGTTGCGACCTTCCTCAATGGCCACCAACAAGCGGCATCGATCATCATCGAAAAAGCGGGCGGCGACGGCACGCGCCGGGCCATCATCCAGATCGACTCCCCGCATCAGAAGCGCCGCGAATCGATCAGGCATCGGTATCTGCGAGCGCACCTCGTAGGTCTTTGTGATCTTCTGCGAGGGATGGGAGAGCCGATGCACCAGGTCGCCATCGGTGCTCAGGATCAGTAGGCCGGAAGTGTTGAAATCCAGCCGCCCCACGTAGACCAACTCGCCGCTGCGGGACCGGAACGGACCCGGAAGAAGGTCATACACGGTCTGACGTCCATCGGGATCGTTGCGGGTGGTCACACATCCGATTGGCTTGTTCATGACGATGGTGAGATGCGAGGTAGCCAGCCGGACCGCCACACCATCAACAGTCACCGAATCAGTCTGCGGGTCGACTTGGCGACCCAGATCGGTGATCACGGTGCCGTTGAGCGTTACTCTGCCCTCGGTCACGAGGGTCTCAGCCTTTCGGCGCGCTGCGACTCCGCAGCGCGCCAGAAAGCGGGCAATTCTCATTGTCTGGCCGGAGTCCTCGGACTCGGCGCCGGGTTGGTTCACATCTGCTCCTCAGGAGGCGGCGGGGGCTGCGGCGGGCGGCCGGGGCGTTCTGGCCCCTCGCCACGCATGGGCCGGGGGGGACGGGCATCCCAATCCTCAACCTCACCGACACCATCAAGGTCGCGCTGGATGGCGTCAAGGCGTTGGCGCAGCGCCTCCATCTCGCGACGCATGCGATCCACGGGGGGGCGACCATCGTCACCCTGAGGGCTCGGGCGCCGGGTGGGAAGCTCATCCATCGCCGCGCGCACCTCGTCGAAAGTCTTGGCGTCGTTCATCTTTTCCAGCATGGATTCAACGCGCTCGGCCATCGCGGGCGCGTGCTCCATGATGCGCTCCCTGCGATCCGCGAATTCCTCCCCGATGCGTGCGGCCTCGCTCTTGGTCTTGTCCACGAACTCAGCGCGGTCCAGTTCAAGGAGTTGCTCGCGGAGATCCAGCATCTTCTTCCGCCGGGCGATACGATCGGGACCCAGCTTGTCCCCCTTCGAACCGTCCTTGCGCTCCTTTTCGGCGGCCTCACGCTTGGCGAGTTCCTCGCGTTCGCGGGCGATCCTGCCGGGTGCGGCAGCCAGCTTGTCGGCCTCCTCGCGAAGTCGGGCGAAGCGCATCAGCGGACCATCGGCAAGCGGTCCCGCCATGCCCTCGCGGTAGGGACGTTCGGGCATGGGTGGCCGATCGTCGTCATCGTCCTGGCTGACGCGACGGTCCTCGCGGTATTCCTTCTTCTCCGGGCGCTCGGCGTGCCAGCCCCGTTCGGACTCGCGCCGTTGGTCAGGTTCCGCGTTCAGGGAACCTGTCAGCGCTGCTGCCAGCAAAATCATCGTGATCATTCGGGCGTGCTTCATGGCCATACCTCCGGCGGTCGTCATCCAAATGACCACGCAAGTTGCTTTCCAGAATGGGAGTGCCCAAGTTCCGCTGGTTTATTCGACACCATGTTCGAAAACGTACGAAACGTCGTCGCGAAGGTCCGCTATGGAACAGCGGCGGTTCTTCATTGGTGGAGCCTTATACTTGGCATTGATCAGGTTGCGGCCAAGTGAATCGAGCCGGAAGGCCTCCAGCGCCGCCCCGAGGAGGAGCACATTGTCGGCCACGTCGCCCCAGCGCAATCCCTTGGCCAGCGACACGCCATCCAGCGGGCGGCGGTCAAGTCGGCGAAACTCGGCGTTGGTCTTCTTCTCGATGTACTCCCGCATTCCCGGCAGGCGACTTCCACGGCCTGTCAGGTACCGCACGGGCTCCGGCTCACCGAGTCCGGGCTGCCCCTCTGTGTTAAAGGCACGAAGGGCGTAACGGGAGACCTGTAGCGCCAAGCGGGTACAATCGACCTGCGGGCTGCTGGCGGTGAGGCTGAACAGCGGCGAGGGGGTTGCTTCGGGCGGAAAAAGCAGGTTGCCGATGGTCGCCTGAAGGGAGCGGAGCTTGTCCATCTCAGGCGCGATGCTTCGGAAGTAATGTGTGTCGTCGCGCGCCAAGCCCACGGGGATCGGGTTGAAGGTCATGACGCCGCGCTGATCCTGGCGTGCGTACAGGGTCCTTAACTTGCCAATATCGCAGAGCATGACCTGCTGGCCCTCGTCCTCCATCGGGAGCCTTTCCACGACGCGTCGAGCGGCGTCGATGCCCGAGCAGAAGCCCAGCAATCGATCGGAGAAGGGCTGTGTGATCGAATTCGACTGCACCAGATCCGCGAGGCGCATGCGCTGGAGCTCGGTCACCATCTGTCCGGCCGGGGCAGCCTCGTCATGCAGCAGCACCACGGCCGGGTATTCGTAGGGATTCACCGGCACCGGCCGGTACGTGACATGACACACCACGCCGCGCTGCACGATCGCGGCGGCCATGATTTCCCAATTCGCGAAATGTCCGGAAATGAACACCGCGCCCTTGTCGCTCGCCTTCACCGCGTCCAGCCGCTCAGCGCCCACCA
>WGMQ01000076.1 GCA_016125005.1 bacterium
CTCCTCACGATCCTCAATGCCATGGTCCGCGACAATCTGCCCTTCAGGGAGGAAAAAATGCCATCCGCCGCTTGACAGCCCAATACAGTCACTCCGTGCCTCCGCGGTGAGGCTTTCATTTTGTCGAGTTGCGCCCCCGAGTTGATTTTCTGCTTGTCTTTCGGAAAAGCGTTCAGAAAAAAGATGCCAGAATGAGCAAGACAGGCTCTCGGTGAGCCGACCGATCGGCGTTACTTGCCGGTCTGGAGCGCAGGACCTTTGTTCCGTCGGGGGCAGAGGCATCGCTGTGTTCCCATGTTCCCCGAGGAGCCCCACCCCCGACGGAGTCGTGACATGGCCATTTTCCCGTTTCACAAGGCCAGAATTCTTTTTTCGCCGATCCTCTGTTTCGTGCTCCTGGCAACGGCACAGGCGCAGGATCCGCTTCCCAATGATGACTATGGCAGCCCGCTCGTCATCGACGCGGCCGACCCTGACCTGGACCTTGACCTGATCCTGTCCGAGGCCACCTCCCAGTCGGAGGACGTCGGTTCATCCACCGATCCGTGCTCCCTCGCGGGCCTGCCGAGTGTCCATTTCCTACTTCTCAATCACGAAAGCCGTCACGCGCTCGTGCAGCTCGACACGCGCGGAGGTTCTGCGGATACCGGTTTTAACGTCCAGTCGGTCGATCCCGCGGCCGACAGCGACTGCGTCGATACCGTCGGGCAACCCGATGAGATCATCGTCCTTCTGCCCCCTGCGGCGGGTCCCGATGAACCGTCCGAAACCCGCGTCACTCTTTTCCTCCGCAGCGGTGCCTCAAAACAGGCCGCGGTGGATCGCGCCCGCGTCACGTTGCGCAAGCGCCAGCTTGATCTGGACGTGGAGCTGCGCCAGGCCGACGTCCCCACAGAGCGCCCTGTCCCCAACCGCGCGGAGGTCCGCTTCGATGTGGCCTTCAAGCTGTCGAATCGGGCCAACGCTCTCTCCGATCTATACGTGCGCAGCTACTCGCTGCTCCTGAGGAATCTGGCCGCAACGGTCAGCGGCGCCAATGCCGGGCCCGCCGAGATGATAGTCGAGGAGGAACTGGTCCGCACGACGGATGCCTATCGCCGTGAGGAGTACCTCAAGGGGCAGGTGGTGGTCCGCTATCTCGCCACGAATCCGGGCACCGACACGATCACGGTCGCGGGCAACGTGCGGATACGCAACAACGGGAACTTTTTCGAGGACGATGTCACCTTCGCCGTGGACGGGGTCGGCACTGCGCTGTGGCGCGCCGAGGTCGCCAACGACCGCTGCTCGACACCGCTGGAGATCGGCAACGATTCCACCATCACCCAGGACGTCGAAGAGGCGGGATACACCCCGGACACGACCGTGCCCGGTTCCAACGGGACGCAACGGGAGGAGCCCGACTATCAGGACGAGCCGCGCAATCGCCCCTGCGAGCCCTCGGCCATCGGTGACGTGCAGCCCAATCGCTCGACCTTCTACAAATACACCAACAATTCCGATGGGCCAAAGGTCGTGACGGTGCGCGTGCGAACGAGCTTCCGCAACGTCTTCCAGGTCTTTCGCGAGCTGTGCGGCCAACTGACGGCAGCCAGCATCGTCGGCTGCGGCTCGGGCGAGTTCGACGAGGAGAGCGGCGAGTACATCACCACGCTGACCTTCATTGCACGACCCGGCGAGATGCTGACTTTCTACAATTACGCGCTCTTCGACGACGAGGCGCTCTACGGTCTCACCATCGAGACGACCTGCGTTGCGCTCGAGATCGAATGCGACCTGACGATCGACCGTCCGGCTTACGCGGCGGCGTCGGGGAGTCTTTCCGCCCCTGTGAATATCTCCGTTCATCTGGAAGAGCCAGTGACGGGGCTGCCGATTGCGGGGCGAAAGGTCCTTGCCAGCATCACCAGCGGCCCGATTTCCGGATTCCGCGACGTCGAGCAAACCACGAATGCGAATGGAGACGTCAGCTTCCAGACCTTCACCACGACCTCAACGGGGACGTGCGTCCTGAAGATCTCCAACGCACCCGGCGAGACGCCCGAGTTCTACTGCGAGACGGAGTTCGAGGTCGCATCCTACCGCATCGACTTCCAGTTGGTCCCTGACTTCGCTCGCCCCGGCGAGACGGTCCGCATCGAAGGCCGTTTGTTCCGCCGTGTCCTTTCCGAAAAACCCGCGCCCAACGAGGTCATTTCCGTCACGGTGACGAGGACGGATGACCAGAACGAGGTCCTGTCCGACGTGACCACCGACGCCAACGGACGGTTCAGCGTCAGCTATACGGCCAGCGCCGAGCGCGGGAACGGCGCCGAACGCGTCAGCTTCGTCGGCACCTCGCGTGTGGAGGAGTACATTTACGATGCGGAGAGAAGCTACCCGGTCCGCAATAGCCCGACGAACGACGCCCGCGCCGAGGCACAGCCGATCGATCCCTCCACTTCCGGCGCGTTGGAGGCGGTCGACCTGACCGATGCCACGGTCGAGTCGGACGAACCCGCCTCTGCCGCGGGTCCCGTCAACCGCACCGCTTGGTACAAGCTCATGCTGCCCGAAGGACAAGGGCCCACCGACGTCAGCGTCGATACCTTCGGTAGCGGCGCCGACACGGTCATCGACGTCTACGAGCAGGACGAGAACGGGAATCTCACCCCCGTCACGTCCGCCAACAACAACAACCCCGATCCGAACAATCCCGACAACAACCTCAACGAAGTGGTCCAGTTCGTCCTGCAACCGGGGAAGTGCTATCTGGTCCGCGTCGGGATCGCGTCAGAGAGTTCCTTCGGAGCCGATCAAACCAACGTGCGGTTCCTGTTCGGCCTCCGGCTGACGCTGTCCCTCAATGACGACTACTTCGTCATCGGAAGCGAGACGCCGGTGCTGAGCGCCGAACTCACCCGAAACGGCCAGCCTCTCGCTGGCGGCGCCGTGACGGTGCGCATCATTAACAAGCCGTTCGCCACCCAGGAGGACACGCAGGAGACGGACCTGGCGGGCATGGCCAGCTATCAGCACTACACCCCGCCCACCGACCGCGACGTGTACCGGATCGAAGGTGTCTATACAGACCCGCTCATCGGCGGTGTCGTGACCGATCGCATCGACCTGCGGTGGGCTTACCTTTCCTTCTCCCTGAATCGCATTCCCGCGGAGGGCACCACTGTGCCCCCCGGTACCTCGGTCACGTGGTCCGGCAAGGTGGAGTTGGAGGTTCCCACCCTGCACGATGATGGCAGCATCACCGTCGAGCGCGTACCGCTCAGCGGCGCCAGCATCGGAGTGGAGATTGTGGGTGCGAACCAGCAGACACTCTCGACAACCACCGTCGAGGGAGGGGCGTTCATCGTCAGTTACCCGGCCACCAACAGCGGCACCGACTCCACCACCTTCAGCGCCGCGGTGGGCGTGACCGTCATCACCGGGCCGACAGTCAACACCACGGTCGGCCTCAGCGCGACCAATGGGACCTGCGCGACCGGTCGTCGCGTGGTGACCACCGGACCTGCGACCCCCAAGGGACTCATGGAAGAAGAAACGCCGTTCGTCGACGTCGCTGTCTATACAGGAGCAGGTAGCTCGCCTCCCACGCCCACCTGCTCGTCGAACGCGGTCAACCCGGCGCTCTACTACATCTACGTCAACAAGACCAGCGAGCCGCAGCTTGTGACCGCCGAGGCCCGAGGCTTCTTCGCAGACTTCCCCGCCATTGGCGCCGATACGGCCGTGGCGATCTTCCGCCTCCGAGCCTACGAGCCCGATGGCGTGCCCGGATCGCAGGAAGAGGCCTGCTCCGCCTTCTACGAGCAGCAGTGCTTCGACCGGGCCCCCGATAGCGCCACGCAGGCACTCGGGCGTTTCATCGCCGAACCCAACGCCCCCTACATGATCGTGGTCGGGACGAACAACCGCGACACCGGCGTCGAGGAAATCACCGTCACCATCGACGCAACGCCGATGTCGGAGAGCGAACTTCCGCAGTACGCCGCCACGGCCGAGCCCAAGTTCACTGTGCTCGAACCAAGCGACCTCGACCAGACCGTGCCGGTCACCTTTACCCTGACCCTCGACGGCCAACCCGTTGCCGGGCGCTCCGTCACGCTGGAGCGCGCCACCGCCACCGGCGGCTTCCCCATCAGCGCCACCACCGACGCCAACGGCGAGGTTTCGGCCCTCCTCACGGTTCCCGGCGGGACCAGCGGGACCACGATCCTCGACATGATGGTACGCCTTGATGTCGACGGAGAGACGATCCCCCTCAGCACCACGACTGTTGCCGAGGTGACCTTCCGCTCCTGCGATATAGACATGCCGAACCACGTTCGTCGCGTCCTCGATGCGGTCGACATCGTGGCGCGCGTGTTCGTCAACGGCGCCCCGGCTCCCGATGGGACCAGCGTGCTCTACATCGTTCGCGAGCCCGCCGCCGGGAACCAGATCGTCTTCTCGCGCATCCTTCCCACCGTGGGAGGTCTGGGCATCATGAGCTATACGCATCCCGTCCCGGCGGTGCACACCGTCGAGGTCACGCAGCCCGGCGTCGATGCGCCCTTCTCCTGTTCGGCGCAGGTGACCTGGCTCGACGTGTCGTTCGCCGTGAATCCCACGACACAGACGCTGACGCTTGGCCGCACCGCCACCATCACGGGAGAGGTGCGCCGTAACGGTGTCGTGGCGGCGAACGTCCCCGTCGACATCAGCTTCACCTTCGCCAGCGCCAGCGCGCGCCTTCGCCCCGCTCGCCAGTTCACCAACGGGGCCGGTGCCATGCAGCTCCGTTACGGCAATGCGTTGAAACCGGGCCTCGATCAGGTGGTATTTGAGGCCAACATCGACGGGCTGGTTCTTGACGATCTGGCAACCGTTCTGTGGGAAGCGGCCCCGAGCTGCGATCTCTCCGCGGAGCCCGATGTGCTCGATTCCGGCGCCAGCGTCACGCTGACGTATCGACTGCTCGACGAACTGGGCGTCCCCGTGAGCGGCGCCCTGGCCTCGGCACAGGTCGCGGAAGGTCCCAACGCGGGCCTCTTCATCGCCTCGGAGGTCACCGACCAACTGGGCGAGGCAACCTTCAGCTACACGTCACAGCGCGGTGGAATCGACACGATCCGCGTCGAAGGGAGCAGCGGCTTCCTCATCATCGCGTGCGAGACCAACGTGGAATGGCTGGGTCCGTCAGGCCTGCCGGACGCGTGGATCATGCACTGATACGGGGGCAATCGTGTCGGCGGGCGCGGCGCCCGCTGACAAGGATTGCCCCACCGTCGGTCTCCCAAAGCATAGAAATGACGCATCGCATCGACAGGTGAGGTTCGGGTGCGCTGTTTGGGGAGACCTCGATGGCAAAGGTGATCGGCCAGAGCGGAGCGTATAGACAGTTGCTGGCAGAGCTTCGGCAGGTTGGGCTTCCGCCGCACACCCCCTCCCAGCTTCCCGATTTGCTGGAGGTACTGAAACAGGAGGCCGGTGCGGCAGAAGCGATTGCACGCGCTGAACTGGATCGCACTGAGGCGGCGATTGTCGAACGACTCAGCATGGCTGAACTCCTGATGAACTCCCAGATAGTCGAGTATGAGAGGGAAGCGGAGCCAAAACGGAATCAGCTCGGTATCGCCCTTGCCGAGGCAGAGAAGATCGCCAAAGAAGTTGGTCCTTTTTGGAGGAACCTGTTCTCATTCACAAGTATCTGGCGCTGGTGGAAGTCCTTCAACGCCTTGATGGAGGCGGAGAACGACTTCGACTGGTTCAATGGGGACTACGCGCGCCATCTCCGGCAACTTCGCAAGCCGGCGGAAGCGCTGAAAGACGAGCTTTCACAGCATCGCCTCGGTCGCGAAGACCACGTGGCCCGTCGGGTCTCCGACATTGCGCGAAAGGAGAAGTGCGTCCGGCACTTAATGGAGGAAGGACAGCAGGCGGGTGCGGCGGCCGAGTTGGAAGTCATCGACCGACTTTCACAACTATCCGATGACTGGTTTGTTCTCAGCGACGTCCGACTAGAAGCAGGCAGGTGGTATCGATACGAGGGAACCCATCTCCGTACTGCACAGCTTGACCATGTGCTGGTTGGCCCCGGAGGAGTCTTCGTGATCGAGACGAAGAACTGGAGTCGCGGCTTCGTCGAATCGGGTGACTACTTCAACCCCTTCATTCAAGTTGGACGCGCATCCTATCTCTGTCATGTGACCCTTGAGGCAGCCGGTCTGCCAAGTCGGACGCGCAGCATCATCGCGACCCGCGGGCATCTCCCGGAGAACAAGGTGGATGCGCGCGCCAAGGTACTACCACCCGAGGGGATGGTCGGATATGTAAATTGGTTCGGTAGTCAATTGGCTCCAAACGATGCCGCGAGGGTTGTCAGGCATCTGGAGCATTTCCTACCCAAGAATTGAACCGATCATCATGTTGACTTGAGTAGCTGCTGTTCCACCCGCTCCTCAACCCCATAGCCCGCGGCCACCAGCACCGCGTCGCGGCGGCGGCGGAACCAGGTCATTTGGGAGCGGGCGTACTGCCGCGTGGCCAGCTTGATGGCCTCGACGACTTCCGGCAGGGCGCGTTCCCCGCGCGCCACTGCGGCGAGTTCCGGATAGCCGAGTGCCTTGCGGGCGGGAGAGTGCTCGGGGAGCGCCAGCGCGTCGAGGGCGCGTGCTTCCTCCGGCCAGCCAGCGGCCATCATTTGGTCGACGCGCGCGTTGATGCGTCGGTCGAGTTCCTCGCGCGGCCAGTCGAGCACGACGAGCGGCGGAAGCGGACCGAGCGCTGCGCGGCGCGCCTGATCCTCGGCGTACCATTCACTCAGCGGGCGCCCCGTCAGGCGAAAGACCTCCAGCGCGCGGATGATGCGCACGGCATCGCGCGGGCGGATGGTCGCGGCAATGGCGGGATCGACGAGCGCCAGCTCCGCATGAAGCGCCTCCGGCCCCTCGGCGGCGATGCGCGCGCGCAGTTCCTCGCGGAGGGACTCGTCGCGACCGGGGCCCTCGAAGAGTCCCTCGCGAAGCGCCTCAATCCAGAGCCCCGTGCCTCCACAGACAAGGCTGCGGCGCCCTCGCGACTCCCACTCCATCGCGGCAGCGGCGCGCGCCTCAGTCACGAATCGGGCCGCGTGAAAGGTCTCGCGCGGGTCGGCCACGCCAAGCAGGTGATGGGGAACGCCGCGTTGCTCCGAGGGCGCGATGGCTCCCGTGCCGATCTCCATGCCGCGATAGACCTGCATGCTGTCGGCGGAAATGATCGCCCAGCCGTGGCGCAGCGCCAGCTCCACGGCCAGCGCCGACTTGCCACTGGCCGTGGGACCGGCCAGATAGCCAACGATGGGGGAGGGCGCATCCTGCAACGGGGGGACTCCGCGGGCGAGGTGCCCTGATCCATCGGCACATCGCGCCTGCGCCTCAAGCAAAGCCATCCGCCCTCCGCGCGAAAGTAAAGTGGGCTCCCCGGCGCTTTTTTCTTCGCCACGCGGTGACCGACGGGTACACGATCCGCTCGGATTGTTTTGTTCCTTTTTGGAAAGGGGTTCGTCGTGTCACAAAAACCGCGCAAGCCGCTCGCCGGGGATTCCCCGCTTGTTCACCTCGTCACCGTGGGCACCACGCCGCCGGGGATTCAGCCGCCGGACGTGATCGACGCCACCGTGGCCGAGCTGAAGCCGGAGAAGCCGCGTCGCCTGGTGATCTTCGCCACGAGCGACTCGCGGGAAAATGCGGAGCGCCTTCGCAAGGGACTTGGTGTGCCCGTGGCCGCCACACACATCCGCGTTCTCGAATCGGCGCAGTCGCTCGACGAGGCCTATCAGGCCACGAGCGAGGAGATCGCCAAGCTTCTTGCCGAGGGAATCTCCCCCTCGCTCATCATCCTGCACTACACCGCGGGCACGAAGGTGATGAGCGCCGGCGCGGTGATGGCGGCGCTGCGCTATGAGATCCAGTCGCTGCGCTACCTGTTTTCGCCGGGCCGCGGCCACAAGTCCGAGTTGGTTTCCACTTCACCGAGCACCATCCTGCTCGACCAGCGGCTTGCCCTCGCGGTGAGCATGGTGCGGGAGATGCGATTCCGTACCGCCGCCGACCTGCTCCGCTCCGTGGAGGGCGCCTCCCCTTCGCCCGCCCAGGCACAGCAGATCGAGGCACTTCGGTTCCTTTCCCAGGCCTACCTTGATTGGGACAATTTCCGCGTGGGCGACTTCCTGCGCCGCTACGAGGGCGGGAGCGGGCTCCTGGCGCGCATCCCGAGCCTCGCCGCCTTTCGCGTCGATGCGGGCCAACTCGAAAGCCTACGCCGCATCGCCTCCGCCGAGGAAACCGACTGCGCCTTTCCAGAGGAACTTCTGTTTGACATGATCAACAACGCGATTCGCCGGCTGGCGGAGCGCCACCCGGACGATGCGCTGATCCGCCTGCATCGCGCCGCGGAGTTGTACGCCCAGACGGTTCTGCATCAGGACCACGGCATCCGCACCGACGACGTGGAGATTCGCAAGGTGCCGCCCCGCTCGCGCGCTTCCTTCGAGTCGGAGCGTCGCCTCGACGACGCCACGATCAAGCTGGGGCTGCGCAAGAGCTACGAGCTGCTGGCGGTGCTCGGCAATCCCGTGGGGCAGGCCTTCCAGGCGAACGAGGCCCTGCGCGACCTGCTGCGCCAGCGCCGTTCGATGGTGCTCGGCCACGGCACGCGCCCCGCCACCATGGACCAGGCGCTCACATTCCTGAAGGCGGTCGAGGACCTGCTCTCGCTCCGCATCCACAAGGTGCGCGAGCGCACCCGCAAGTTGCAGTTCCCCTGGATCGACAACGACGACGTGCGGCGCCGCCTGGGCCGCGCGCCCTCCAACACCGAGTCGGTCATTGTGGCCCGCGAGGCACGGCAGTCCAAGCGCAGGAAGGCGGGCGAATCCGAGTGAGTGGCGGAGACGAGTCGCCCATCGAGGAACTGGATCGGCTCTATGCGGAGGGAGACCTCCGCTTGGCGATCCAGCGCGGCGAGATGCACGCGGAGGCCCACCCCGACGACGTGGAACTGCGCCAGCGCGTCGGCCTGCTGTTGGTCGAAGCCTCCCAGCACGACCCGGCGCCGGATTTGCTTTTTCGCGCCGTGTCGCACCTCAACGCCGTGTTGATCCGCGAGCCCTCGCGGCTCTCCTGCCTGGAAGTCCGCGCGAACGTGTTCAACCTGCTGGCGTTCCGCACCTCCGACGACGAGAGCACCGCTTCGGCGTTCTATGGCGCCGCATCGGCGGATTTCCAGAAGCTGATCGCGTCAACGGATCCCGCCCACGACGACCGCGAGGAATGGCACATCGAGGCGGCCCGCTCCTCCTTCCTCTCCATGCGACATGGCGACCCAGCGGTGGCGGACTACCGCGTCGCGACCAGCTATTACGCCGCGGCGAACCAGGAAAGCCTGCTCCCCGCGGACTGGTTTTTTCGCGGGCTGGCCCATCGCGAGTTGGCCGGCCGCTCGGACGATCCGGCAGAGCGGCGCGTGGCGGCGGCCTGTTTTCTGCGGGCCATCGAGGCGGAGTCCTATCCGGTCGAGGGACGATACTTCGCCGCCGACGAGTTGCTCCAGCTTGAAACACCGACCGACGACGAGTTTGCCCAGGCGAGTCTCCTCGTTGATGAACTTGACGCCCTCAGTGCTCAGGATGGATTCCTCCTCAAGGCCCTGAAACACCGGTTGCAACTACGCGCCGACCTGCTAGGGAAAGGGTCTACGCCCACGGGCGATGAAAAGGACGACGCATGATCCTCGTTATCGACAACTACGATTCGTTTACCTACAACCTTGTCCAGTATCTGGGCGAGTTGGGGGCTGAACTGACCGTCTGGCGCAATGACGAGGCCTCCATCGACCGCGTGCGGACGCTCGCCCCCAAGCGCATCGTCGTCAGCCCCGGCCCCTGCACCCCCACGGAGGCGGGCTTTTCCTGCGACGTGATTCGCGAGTTCTCCCCGACGGTGCCGATCCTCGGTGTCTGCCTTGGGCACCAGTGCATCGGCCAGGTCACCGGCGGTCGCGTCATTCGTGCGCCGCGGCTCATGCACGGAAAGACCTCCCAGATCAAGCACGACGGAACCGGCGTCTTTGCCGGACTTTCCGATCCCTTCACGGCCACCCGCTATCACTCGCTCATCATCGAGGAGGAGACCATCCCCGACTCGCTGGTGGTGACGGCACGCAGCACGGACGACAACCTGATCATGGGGGTTCGCCACCGCGAGTATCCCCTCCACGGCGTGCAGTTCCACCCCGAGTCGATCCTAACGGGCGAGGGGATGAGGCTGCTGCGCAATTTCCTAGAGCTTTGACCGGAGCCGGAGCGCTCCCACCGCCATGTCCAAACGCGCCCCGAACCTGACCACCTATGTGCTGCCCGCGGCCCAATCGCCGCTGGCGCTGGTGATTCGTCGCGGTCCGTCGAAGTGGTGGCACTTCATGCTCTGGGATCGCGACACCGGCGTGGTCACGCCGGGCTCGTGGTTCCACGGCATCGTCCACCCATGGCGCTGCGACCTTTCGCCGCGCGGCGATTGGGCCATCATGCTGGCATATCGCGCCACCAACACGCCGCCCGCCTGGACGGCGCTCTTTCAGCCACCCTATATCACCGCCCAGGTCTTTTGGCCGCTGGAGCATGCCAAGGTCGGCGGCGGGTTCTTCGACGGGCGCCTCCCGGTGCTCTGGCTCAACTTCGCCATGCAGGATTCGGAGGCCGAGGTCCGCGCCCGTCATCCCTGGGAGTTCGGTTTTCACGAAGGTGAAGATCCGACCTGGTACGGGGGCACCATCGAGCGTCTTGAGCGCGATGGATGGAAGGCGATCAAGGCGCCAGCAGGCGCCACCACTTCTCCCCGTTGGCGGAAGGCTTCCGCACGAAGGAACGGTGAACTGATCGCCGAGTTTCACGGCGACGTTTCCGAGTTGGCCGATCCATCGAAGTTCTTCGAGCCTGGCCTGGTGACCTACAGCTTTCAGTCCAGCGCCAGCGGCAGCACCCCGTTGATTCTCGACGGTGTCACATGGGCCGGCTTCAATTCGCGCGGCGAGGTCTGCATCGCGCGCGGCAGTCACCTGGCGCTGCTGCGCTTCCCGGCCGAGGGGTCTCCATCGGAGGTCCCCGTCATGGACCTGGCGGGGCTCGTCCCACGCACGGCACCCAGCAGCCCCATCGTATCCCCCGCTGCCGCGTTGAAGGATCAATGACGGCGCGCTTTCCCGGATTCCTTCTCGCGGTCGCGTTCCTCCTTGGCGGATGCGCAAGAAGCGACTATCACCCGATGGTGTTTCACTACGGCAGCCCGTGGACCGAGGCGGAGGTCAACGGCCAGCGCGGGTTTTATCTCGTCGATACCGGCGCATCCGTTTCCGTGATCGACACGCTGGTGGCAGAGCGCTCTGGAGCCCGTCAAATCGGCACCCAGGACATCATCGCCACCACGGGTGACCTGCAACTCCCCACGGTCTCGGCGGAGAACATCGAGTTTGCTGGCCGGACCCATCTCGACCGGGTGGTTTCCGTGCAGGACTTCGGCGGCTTCAAGGCGCCGGGCGGTCGTCGCCAGTCGGGGCTGATCGGGTCGGACTTCTTCCTCGAATACACGCTGATCCTCGACATGGACCACTCACGGCTGCGGTTGACGGACCAGCCCGCCCCCCTTGTGAGCGGCATGACGCCCCATCGCATGAGACTGAACGGCGGCATTCCAGAGATCCAGATCTTCTTCGGCACCAGCCAGGAACCATATTGGGCGAAGCTCGACAGCGGCAGCGGTTACGCCAGCGAAGACGCCGTCTACTTCGATGTGTCGCTGGAATTGGCCGAGCGCTATCTCGGCCCACGCCTGGAGGATGAACCCACGGAAACCGTGCGCATCGTCAGCCTGGCGGGCCGTAAGGAGCTACCCATCTACGGCTACGGTCCTGTGCGAGTCCTCGGCAGGGAACTGGTCGATGCACGGTTGGTGGTGCACGATCACGGCGACGGCGCCTTCGACCGCCCCGACACGATCCTCGTTACCGGGAGCGTGCTGCGTCAGTTCTCCCGCGTGGAGATCGACTTCCCCCGGCGCATGGTTTGGGTGAAGCCTTAGGCCCCATCGACAAACAATTCTGCCATTCTCGCATCCCCTCTTTGGGAACCTACGATGTCCGCTCCAGCCCGAAAGCCTCAAAAGAGCACCACTCTTCCTGCGTTTTCGGGCCGTCACGTCCGCCGTATCTTCCTCAAAGCCGGGCGCGATCTCTGGCATCCTTATTCGTCGACGGGCCCTTAGCGGTACAGGTGGTGACGGTAGCCCTTTTCATCGAACACGGTCAGCGTGCTGGGGCTGTCGGTCCAGCAACCGGTGTTGATGTACTGCACCATCTTCTGCGGAGTTTCGGTGTCCGCGTCGTGGTAGTGCGTGTGGCCGCAGACGATGAAATCGGCCTCGCGTGAGGCCGCGTAGAGGATCGCCTTCTCCTCGATCTTCTTGCAGACCTTCAGCCACCCCTTGCTCTTTTTCTTCAGCCAACGGCTCATGTTGTTCGAGCCACCTTCGCGGCTCTGGACCTTCTCGTAGATCTTCCCCGCCATCACGCTGATGATCGGGTGGTCGTAGAGGAAGTTGTCGAACTGGTGGCCGTGCATGAAGAGGTAGCGATGCTTGCCGAACTCGAGCACCAACTCGTCGTGGACGTTGGCGCCGATGATGCGGTGGATGACGTCGTGCGCTTCCTGGTCGTGGTTTCCCTCGATCCAGTCGACCTCGACGCCGCGCTTCGAACTTGTCAGGCGGCGGAAGTCGTCGATGACGCCAAAGTGGTGCTTGTTCAGGCGGGAAAAGTTCAGGTCATCGAACAGGTCGCCCAGGATGATGAGGCGGCGGAAGGGGAACCAGCTACGGAGGGCCTTGCGCAGTTCCTTGGCGCGACAGACGTGGCTTCCCAGATGGACATCGCTGATGACGACCGTGTCGGCCTTGAGCGTCTTGGAGGAGGTGCGGACGTTGACTTCAACGAGGGGCATCGCATCGAGGGAGTCCTGGGACCAGCGACCCTCGTGCTCGATGACCTGAGCCGGGAGCGGCTCCAGCAGATCCTCAACGGGAGCAGTTCGGATAGTCATGGGGTTCTCTCGCAATCCACGCGTCTGCAAAAATTGGCCATGTGGGCAGCGCCGCTATCTGACTCTCATTTCGATGCTATGAGTGAAATTGGGAGGCGAGAGCGTCAATGCTCAATTGCCAGTGCCTTGGAAATGTCAAGATCGACTGGTTGACGTCGCGAAAGTGACTTTTCCCGCGGCGGTCGGTGCTCTTGGTTTGACGCACTTCAGCGGCGGAGTCGAAACGAAGCTCGGAGGAATGCGGACGGGATGAAACTGATGCCATCGCGGAGGCAGTACCGGCGGATCTTTCGCCGCGTGCGGGTGTACCTGCCCGTGGTGGCGGTCGCGTTGCTGCTGATGCTGGCGTTCCTGCCGCTTTCCGCCCCGTGGATGGCTCGGCGCTTCGAATCGGAAATCCTGAAACGCTTCGGCATGACCGTCCAACTCCAGCGCCTCGAGATTCAGCTGGCGGGGGGACGCATCGAGGCGTTTGGCCTGACCCTGCCCGGCTCCAAGGCGGGGGACGAGCCGTTCAAGTTGGACTACGTGGCCGTGGAGGGGAGCCTCGCCGGTCTTCTTGGCGGGGGAGAGCGCTTCCCCGACCGCATTGTTGTCAGCTCGCCGCCACCCATCCGGCTGGAGCACGACGCCGACGGCAAGTACCGTCTGGTCGGTGGGTTCCAGACGTTGCTCAGCGCGGTGACACCGCTCGTCGAATCAAGCAAGGGGACGCCAGCCAGTGCCAAACCTTCGTCAAACAAGGTGGGACGCACTCCTGAAGTAGAGCTGGAAAACGTCCGACTGTTTGCCGAGCCTCCCGATCCCTCGCTTCCGCCCATCGAGATCGTGCTTTCACGCGTCCGCGTCCAAGCGCGCTCCACGGCTGCCAGCCCCGTGTTCATTTCAATGCTCGGCAGCGCCACCGCGGCGGCCACGGAACGCTTTGCGCTTTACGGAACGCTGCATCCCGACTCCGACCGGATCGAACTCAGCGGCAACCTGGAGGGAATCGGCATTCCCTTTCAGATTCCCGCGCTGGGCGGCTTCGCAGGCCGTGCACGTGGCGTCACGCTGGATGCAACGCTTCATCGCGCGACAACCGGCATCGTTGACGGCACGCTCCGCCTTGGCGCCGAGCGCTTCGAACTCAGTCGAGCGCGCATCGGCGGCGAGCGCTGGCAGGACAACGACATCGAAGCCCAGCTTCGTTACAGCTTCGACCCGGCGAAGGGTCATCTGGATGTGGGAGAACTGTCCGTCTTTGGTGAGCAGGTGGACGTCGCGATGCGCGGCGACATCACTCTCGTGGAGGGACTTCCCGGTGACGCATCGGTCGTCATCAACAAGCTCCCCGGCGGCTTGTTAACGCTTGGTCGCAACGAGCTGATGGAGCGGCTTCGCGTCAGCTTCGAGCCGCAGAGCACCTCCTCCACGCTTCGGCTGGAGGCCTCCGCGCGCGGTCATTTCGCCGATCCCGCGTCTCTCGACTCGCAGGCATTCGTCACCATGCGCGGCTGGCGTCTGGCCCTCCCTCAGCTTCCCCAGCCGATCGACCTAAACAACGCTACGCTCCTCGCGGGGAACGACGCTATCACGGTGCGGCGACTCGATCTCGCCTACGACAACCTGAACTTTTCCGCCTATGGTGGCATTCCCTTCAAGCCGGGTGATGATGGACTCGTCTCGCTGACGCTCAGCGGCGAGGCGGACAGCGCTGTGCGCCTGCTTGGCGAGCTGGGGGCGCTCCCGCCCGAGATCAGCTCCGTCCAGCTTCCCGTCCGCCTCAAGGCAGACATCCCATTCTCTGTGTCCGATTCCGGTTTGACGCGGCTCACCACCGAGACGTTGCGGCTGGAGGCCGACTGGGGGGCCGGGCAGTTGGTGCTTTCGCGCTTCCCCGATTCGATTCGCGTCGAGCCGGGCTCGGTGCGCCTCGACGCCAAGGCACTCGCAATACAGCGACTCCGCATCGAATCGCGCGGCGTCATGTTCTCAGCCACCGGAAAGCTGCACGATCCCTGGGCACTTGCAGGCGGTGCGCCGCCACGGTTCGAAGGCAATGTGGTCAGCTCGGGCCGCATCGAGGATGCCATCTTCCTCGCTACCCGCATGGCGCGGCTCCCGAGGCTTCCTGCGGGACTGGGCGGACGCTATCAGCTCGAAGGCGACGCCTCCGCGCTGCAGGGCGACCTGGATCTCCTGGGCTACACGGGGCGCCTTCTGATCGAGGATGGCACCGCCGTGATCCCGACCCCCTACCGGCTCGTTCCGCTGTCAGGCGTCACGCTTGATCTTTCCGTCAGCAACGACCTGGTGGAGCTGCGCCGCGGCGCGCTTACGATAGTCGACCAGACCATCGGCGATTCGCGCGTGGAGTTCAGTTTGCGGGCGGACGAGAAGGAGCTGAGGGCAGATGCCACGGTGCGGAGTCGCTTTGAGTATGTGTCCGCCCTGCTGGCGCGCGACTTGAGCGACCTTGTCATGGAGGGTCCGCTCCCCGCCACCGCGTGGGCCACTGCCCGGCCGGGACAACCGCTTCCCCAAGGCCCCGACCTGATCCGTCGCTGGGTAGCGTATCTTTCCAAGCCAGGGCTCACGGTGGGGATCACCGGAAACCCCGATCTGATGCTGGATTACGAGGCGCGATATACGCAGGAGGCGCCCATCACGCTCTTCGCTCGCGAACTTCCTGTCACCATCACGAACGTGAGAGGCGGAGCGAGCTTCACGCCCGCTGATGGCATCTCCTTTCCGGCACTGGAGGCCGACGTCGGCTCGGCGCGCGGGGCCCGCATTTCCGGCAATGTCTTCATCGGCAAGCCGACGACCATCAGGCTGAACGTCGACCTCGATCACCTCGACGTGAACGAGTGGCTCGACGGCTGGGGCCAGCGCCCCTGGGCGAGCAAGCCCATCGCCTACGTTCCCCGCTGGAAGTCCAACCCCAATCCCGTGCAGTTCGTGCAGGTCGAGGCGAACGTCACGGCCAAGAGCATCGACTTCATGCAGTTCAAGGGCGCGGCGACCTCCACGAAGCTGGAAGTGCAGGCCTGGTCGCGCCGTCCCGCGCTGTTGTGGCTGCGCGACATGAATGTGGATCTATACGGCGGTCATGGAATCGCCAAGGAGATGTCCTTCGTGTTCCCCGTCGGCGAGCGGCCCATCATGAAGACCGACGCGACGCTGGAGGACGTGGAGCTGAAGGGATTCATGGATGCCCTGTATGAGCGTCCGCAGGCCATGGACGGCTTGCTCTCCGGCGTGCTCCAGTTCTCCGGTCAACTGCTCAACTATCCCACCTATCAGGGAGAGGGCACCTATCGGGTCAGCGACACCGGCGTTATCGGCAACGTGTTCCTGACCTATTGGCGCGAGTTCCTCCAGACGAACTCCACCACCGGCGGACGCGATGGATCGATCAAGGGCGCCGTCGACATGGCCGACCAGAAGGTCCACTTCCGCGACATGCGCATCTTCAGTCCTGTTGTGAACGTGACGGCGGATGGAAACGTGGACTTCAGGGGGCGGCTCGACTTCGACATTACGGCGAGCGTCATCAGCAAGCGACTACACGACATCCCCGTCATCAGCATCGTCGGCGACGTTTGGGACATGATCGGACGCCAGATCATCAGCTATCGGCTGGAGGGAACCCTCAAGTCGCCCAAGTATTTCCCGGTTCCGACGGTCGTCACCCGCCTTCAGGCCATGCGCGATTTCGTCAGCCAGACCACCAGCAGCGCCATGCAGCCCCGCAGCCAGCCATGACCAACCGCTTCGTTCAATGTGAGTTCTGCCACGCCATGGGCGATTTTCAGGTGATGCACATGTGCCCCAAGTGCCGACGCGTGGTCTGCAAGCGATGCCGGGGGAAGGCGGAACTCAGACCGGGGCAGTGCGCGAAGGAGAAGCCGTGCGACGGGAAGGCCCCGGAACGGCGGGACTGAGGCCAATCCCGAAATTGGCATTGAGCCCCCCGGGCTATTGCCCTACCCCCCTTACGCTACGTTGGCGGCAGTGTCTCCACCGCCCGGTATCTCGCAGAAAGCAGGGTTCCTTCCATCGAAACGTCCATGTCCCCTCAATCCGAATCCTCTGACCTGAAGTTCACCCGCAAGGTGCGACTCGATCGCATCGGGTCCGCAACCAGTCCCGCCAAGCTCGGCAACATCGTCGAGGTCTCCGAGGACTGCGTCGCCGAGGAGGGCACGCTGGTGGTTTGCCGTGCCATGGGAGAGCGAAAGGTCTACGGCGAGCTGGAGCTCCCCACGGGTCGCATGGCGAAGGTCGTGACCGGGAACATCCTGGTCGGGGTTCTCGGCGCGCGCCAGGCCCTGCACGGCTACATGGGCGGCGTCCCGAAGACGATGAAGAGCGGCGACATGCTCTCGATGCTGAACATCGGCGGCGTCATCGGCGAGGTCTACTCGGCCGGCAAGGGTCTCGGCGACCCGGTGCCGCTGAAGGTGATCGGCGTCGTTGTCCGCAACGGCAAGCCCGTCAACCTGAGCGACTATGCGCTCCCCAAGTCAGGTCCTCTTTCCCCGTCAGGTCCGCCCCTCCTGATGATCATGGGTACCTGCATGAACAGCGGTAAGACCTTTGCCGCGACCGAGATCATCCGCGTGCTGAGTCACAGCGGCGTGCGTATCGCCGCCGGCAAGCTCTCCGGTGTGGGCGCCATCAAGGACGTGCTCGCCATGGGCGACAACGGCGCGGTGGCACTCGGGAGCTTCCTCGATTGCGGACACCCCAGCACCGTCAATGTCTCCGATCTGGCGACCGTCGCACGCACCGTTGTCTCGCAACTGGAGAAGAGCTCGCCGGACCTCATCGTGCTGGAACTGGGCGACGGCATCATCGGTGGCTATAATGTGGGCAGCATCCTCCGCGACACCAGCATCCTGGCCCGCACCAAGGCCCGTGTGCTCTGCGCCAACGACCTCGTCGGCACGTGGGGCGGCATCAATTTCCTCCGCGACCTCCAGCACGTCCCGCAGGTCGTCAGCGGTCCCGTGACGGACAACATGGTGGGCACCTCGTATATACAGCGCGAGTTCTCTCTGGCGGCCTTCAACGCCCGGAATGAGCCGATCAAGCTGGCCCAGGTCATCGCCGACTCGGTTGGCCTCAAGATCGAAGCCCGCGACTGACCGGCCACCGCCGCACGACTCCCATAAGCAGAGGTTAAAATGGCCAACACGCGCGTTTCCATCCTTGGTGCCACCGGCTATGGCGGCGGAGAACTCCTTCGCCTGCTGCTCGCCGACCCGAAGGTCAGCATTGCCTACGTCACGAGCCGCAGCAAGTCCGGCGTTCCCGTCGGCGATGTGCATCGCAACCTTGATCGACTGACCGACCTGACCTTCAGCGATCCGTCGCGCGAGCAGCTTCTCGCGGATTCCGACGTGATCTTCGGTGCGCTTCCTCATGGTGCATCGGCAGAGACCCTGGCCCCGCTGGTCGATGGCGGAGCGCGTGTGATCGACCTGAGCGGTGACTTCCGCCTCAAGAGCGCCGAGCAGTACAAGAAGTGGTACAAGCACGAACACCCCCGCCCGGACCTTCTGGAGACGGCCGTCTACGGCTGTCCCGAGTTCAATCGCGAGGAGATTCGCCGCGCCAAGCTCGTGGCCTCGCCCGGGTGTTTTGCCACCGCCATCAACCTCTCGCTTCTTCCTGCCGCCAAGGCGGGGCTCCTGGCGGGCATCCCCGAGGTCGTCGCCATGACCGGCTCCTCCGGCAGCGGCGCCGAGGCCAGCGAGGGCACTCACCACCCGGTCCGTGCGGGGACGCTTCGCCCCTACAAGGTGCTCTCACACCAGCACATTCCCGAGTGTACCCAGCTTGCAGGATTGGCGGGGAGCCCCATCCCAGGCATCAACTTCACGCCCATTTCCGCGCCCATCGTGCGCGGCATCCTGGCGATCGTGACGTGCCGACTGACCCGCCCCGTCAACAAGGACGAGATCGTCCGTCTATACAGCGAGTTCTACGCGTCGTCGCGGTACGTCAAGGTGCTCTCCAAGCGCGAGCCCGAGTGTGGCTCGATCGCCGGGACCCAGTTCTCGGAAGTGCGCGCGCGCATCACCGATGACGGGCGCCTGCACGTCGTCACGGCGATCGACAACCTGCTGAAGGGCGGCGCCGGCCAGGCGCTCGAGTGCTTCTACCTGCAGGAGGGGCGCGACAAGGAGCCCGGCAAGCCGCTCGACTGGATGGGTAGCTGGCCGTAACACTGTATAGATTGATAGATTGAAAGCAATCTATCCACGCCGCCACGGAGGCATCGATGAGCTTTCCACGCCACTTCATGGCACCGCAGGACCTGTCGCTTGAGCAGACCAAGGATCTCTTCGCGCTCGCATCCGAGCTGAAGAAGAATCCCTACCGACGCGACCTGGCCAACAAGACGCTCGGCATGATCTTCTTTAACCAGTCCCTGCGCACGCGGACCAGCTTCGACGTGGGCATGTCCCAGCTTGGCGGCTACTCGACCACGCTCAACGTCGGCGACAATTCGTGGAACCTCGAATACCGCGACGATGTGGTGATGGACGGCAACTGCCCCGAGCACATTCGCGAGGCCGCGCGCGTCATGTCGCGCTACGTCGACGCGCTCGCCATCCGGGCCTTCCCCAAGTACACCGACTCGTGGGCGCAGAACATCACGGAGCCCGTCCACAATGGCTTCATCCGCGAGTCCTCGGTCCCGGTCATCAACCTGGAATCGCCCCTGCACCACCCCTGCCAAAGCCTCGCCGACATGCTGACGGTGCAGGAAAAGCTCGGCAACCCGAAGGGCCAGCCCATCGTGATTTCCTGGGGCTGGCACGTGAATCCGCTGCCGATGGCGGTCACGAACAGCATCCTGGTCGAGGCCGCGAAGTTCGGCATGGAGGTGCGCCTCGCGCACCCGGAAGGCTGGGATCTCGAGCCGACTGTCGTGGAGACCGCCCGCTCGCTCGCCGCGCAAAACGGCGGCACGCTGAAGACCTACACGGACTTCGAGGAGGCGCTTCCCGGCGCCCGCGCCATCGTCTTCAAGAGCTGGGGGAGCCTGGTGAACTACGGCAAGCCGGACGTCGAGCGCGGTGCGGCCCTCGCCCACAAGGGGAAGTGGCAACTGCGCCTCGACCATCTCAAGCGCATGGATCGCGGGATTTTCCTTCATTGCCTGCCTGTCCGGCGTGGCGTCGAGGTGATGCCGGAGGTGCTGGATTCGGACCACAGCGTCGCCATCGACGAGGCGGAGAATCGCCTCCACGTCCAAAAAGCCCTGCTGCTGAAGATGCTGGCGGCGGGCTACTAAGCGGGCTCGCGCAATGGGCCTCCGCATCCTGCACGTCGATTCCGAGATGGGCTACCGCGGAGGACAGCGGCAGGTCCAGCTCCTGATCGAGGGATTGCTCGCGCGCGGTCACGACTGCGCCCTTGTCTGCCCGGAAGGAAGCGCGCTGCACAAGCTGGCCGGAGAGCGCGGCTGGACTGTCTATCCGTATAGACGCCCGATCCTTGGCGTGCGGAATCCGCTGCTGCACGCGGCGGTCCGCGGCTTTGCCCGGACGTGGAGGCCCGATCTGGTGCACGCGCACAGCGGCAACGGGCATTCGCTCGCGGTTTCGGCATTCATCGGCAAACTGCCTGTAATCTCCACGCGAAGGGTCGATTTTGCCGTGGGTGGGAACTGGTTCAGCCGCCGCAAGTACACGCGCCCGGGCCAGCGGTTCATCGCCATCAGCTCGGCGGTTCGGGACATCCTGATTGCCGGTGGCGTCGCTCCCGCAAACATCGACCTCGTGTATAGCGGTATAGACACGACCCGCGTCGCTGGTGGCGACGGAACGACGCTCCGAAGCGAGTGGCTCGGCGGCACGGAAGGTCCCCTCATCGGCTTCATTGGCGCGCTGGTTGATCACAAGGCGCCGTGGATCCTTGCCGAGGCCATGCCCACCGTGCGGCGCTCCATTCCCGGTGCCCGCTTGGTGTTCGTCGGCGAGGGATCGGAACGCCCGCGCATCGAGACCATTGCTGCCGCCAGCGACGCAGGCGTCCTGCTGGCCGGTTGGCGCGACGACGTCGCGGACTGCTATGCCGCGTTCGATCTTTTTGTGATGCCAAGCAAGCTCGAGGGTCTCTGCACGTCGCTGGTCGATGCTCTGGCGGCGGATGTTCCCTGCATCGCCTCGCGCGCCGGTGGCATCCCGGACGTCATCGCGGACGGCGAATCGGGGGATCTGGTGCCTCCGCTCGATCCCGAGGCCCTTGCCCGGGCGATCGTCGCCCTTTGGAACGACCCGGAGCGACGCGCCCGCTACCAGCAGGCCGGCGTGGAACGCGTCAGGCGCCTCTTCACCGCCGACGCCATGGTGGAGGGGACCCTTCGCGCCTATCGAAACCTGTTGCCGGTTCCCCCCCGTATCGCCCAGAACTAAGCTCCCAAACAGGAAGTTCCAAGTCGATACCCCACGGAAACGCGCATCATGGTCGGAAAGAAGCTTCCACTCAACGACTGGCATCTTGGCAACGGCGCCAAAATGATAGATGAATCGGGCTGGCAGATTCCCGAGTCCTACGGCAAAGTCGAGTTGGAATACGCGGCTCTGCGCAACGGCTGCGGCTTCGCCGACCTGACCTACGAGGCGCGCTATCGCGTCGAGGGCCCCGATTCGGTCGCCTTCCTTCAACTGCTCACCACAACCAATATCGAGCGCCTCGGCGTTCGCCATGCGGTCATCGCCTACATTTGCGATGATCGCGGCTCGGCGCTCGACATTGTCCTGATTTATCGCGACGAGAATTACTTCCTGCTGATCGGCTCCGGTGCCGCCCGCATCGCCATGGTGGACTGGCTTCAGGCGAAGCGTGATGAGTTTAAGGGGCAGGTGACCGTCGACGACATCAGCTCGGCGCAGGGCCACATCGGACTGCGCGGCCCCGGGGCCGCGACCATGCTGGAGCGCGTCGCCTTCGGCCAGCGCATCGCCCTCGATCCGGGCACCGCGATGGTGCTGACCATCGGGTCCGCCCGCACGCTGGTCATCCGCCGTCCGCAGGGCATGGTGGAGGGTTACGACATCGTGACCGGCGCGATCTACATCCAGCCACTTTGGGAGAAATTTGCCGAGGCCGCCCGCGCGACCGGCGCCCGTCCCATCGGCCTGGCTGCCCGCGAAATCTATCGAGTCGAGACCGGGATCCCCCGCAATGGCCACGAGATCGGCGGCAACTCCACGCCGATCGAACTGAACCAGCCCACCGGTGTCGATTTCGCCAAGGGGAACTTCATCGGGCGCCGTGCCATGCTGCACGCCAGTGCCAGTGACGTCACCCGCGCTCTGGTCGGCCTGCGTCTCGACGCCAACGCCGTCATCGACCAGGGGGCCGAGTTACTCTACGACACCCTGCCCATCGGCATCGTGACCAGCACCGTGGTGAGCCCCGCGCTGCGCTGCCGCCTCGCCCTCGCCTTCGTGAACACGGTCAAGTCCGCGCCCGGCTCGACGATCAAGGTGCGCTCGCGCGGGGACGCGGTCATCCCGTGCGAAGTGATTCGCCCTGCTGACTTGATGAAGAGGTAAGTGGCGGAGCCGGTCGGATTCGAACCGACGGAACCCTCACGGGCTCGGACGCTTTCAAGGCGTCTGGATTAAACCGCTCTCCCACAGCTCCGCGTGCGGTGGTAAGACGGACTATTAGCTCAGGCGCGCCGCGAGGCAAGCGTTCTGTTGGGGGTCACCGGCGCTCAGTAGGGGGCGCTGCGCGGCACGCTGGAGGCGCGGCAGGCGTCGCAGACATTGTCCGCCGGGAGTGGCACCAGGAACACGGTGTGACACTCGCAGCAGACGTACTTCTTGTCGTACTTCTTCTGCACGCGCCCGTTCCGCATGGCGTGCAGTTCCTTGAGCATCGTCTGCGTCGAATCGCGCAGGTTTTCCCGAATCAGAGTCAGGAGCCGATCAGGAAGCTGGTCGGGATAGGTTTTTTCCAGCCTGTCGAGCATCCGCGTGGCCTCATTGACCGCAGCGATGATCTGGCTGAACTCGGCGATGACCTTCACATCCGCAGCGCCGATGTTCAGGCTCTTCGCGCGGCACATTTCCTCATACTTGGTGAGCGGTCGATCGGTCGGAGTGTCCCTGTTCGCGCTCTTGCGCGGGTCGAGGGGGAGCGGTGTCAGGGCTGTCGTTGTCTGCTGGGGTAGGGGAGTGGGTTGCGAGGAGGCGCGCATGTCGGTGGGCAGCGGGGTGCTGGCCTGCATGGAGCCACTGGCCTCCTTCTCCAACTCGGCGTAGGCGCGCTCCAGATCCCCGTCGGCGGGCGTATCCGTACCGTCGATCTTGATGCGGAAAGGTTCGTTGGAATTCACGGTCATGCTCCTCCACCTGGGCGTTGCCGAAGCTGGCGATCAATGGCAACACAGGACTCCTGCATGTTCTCCTCCCACATTCGATAGACGTTGGGAGCAATCAGGTAGGGATGCGATGAGACGAAAGTTCCGATGCCGGATTTGACCGCATCCAGCTTACTTCTCAGCTCCTCCAGGTCGTCGGTCACGGTGCGGACCTTGGAGGCCGGGGCGGTCTCGGGCTTCGCCGGGCGGGTGGAGGGAGGGCGGACAGGAATCGGCGTGGCCCCGGAGTTTTCCAATTCGGCCAGCGCCTGCATCCAGGCGTTTCGGCCCGCGGCGCCGGAGCCTGTCAGCTTCACTTCGTTTTTTTTCTCGCCGGAATCATTCATGAGAACATCCTTACCAACGATCGTGAATGAGAGTGTGGGCACAACCGGGCACCGTTGGCAACTCCGAATGTCCACGGGGGGTGGGGTGGAAAAGCAACGGGGCCGGGCGATCAGCCCGGCCCCCTCGTGTTTGGCCCTCTGACTAGACAGTCCGGGGGTATTTTCATGCTCTGCAAAGCCAGTGATTGTTCGCTTGACTTTTGCCCGTTTACCATGTCTAGTCAATTAACTAGATAGCGAGGTGCTCCATGGGCAATCCCAC
>WGMQ01000097.1 GCA_016125005.1 bacterium
CTACGAACCATCGCGCCCGACTCGACGTGACGGAAGCCCATGGCGAGGCCTTCTTCCTTGAGCTGCGCAAACTCGTCCGGATGGACGTAGCGCTTCACCGGGTGGTGCCATGAGGTGGGGCGCAGGTACTGGCCGAGGGTCAGCACATCCAAGTCGATGGCGCGCAGGTCGCGCATCACGTCGCGCACTTCGTCGAGAGTCTCACCAAGGCCGAGCATCATGCCGGACTTGGTCACGAGGCCCGATTCCTTGGCCCAGGAAAGCACGTTCAACGAACGCCCGTAGGCGGCGGAGGGGCGCACGTTCCTGTATAGACGCGGCACCGTCTCCAGGTTGTGGTTCAGGATGTCCGGCTTCTCCATGAAGATGCGGTTCAGCGACTCGCGCTTGCCGAGCATGTCCGGGATGAGTACCTCGATTGTACAGTGGGGAGAAAGCAGGCGCGTCTGCCAGATGGTCTGGGCAAAGATCGAGGCGCCGCCGTCCAGTAACTCGTCGCGGTTAACGCTGGTGATGACCGCATGACGCAGGTTCATGGTCTTGATCGACTCGGCCACGCGACGCGGCTCGTCGAGATCCAGCTCGTTGGGGCGCCCCGTCTTGACAGCGCAGAAGGTGCAGGCGCGCGTGCAGGTGTCGCCGAGGATCATGAAGGTTGCGGTGCCGCGGCTCCAGCACTCGCCCAGGTTTGGGCAGCGGGCTTCCTCGCACACCGTGTGGAGCTTCTGTCCCTTAACCAAGTCCTTGACGCGATTGTATGCCTCGCCACCGGGGATGCGTCCGCGAATCCACTCGGGGAGGCGACGGTTGCGGGCAGCCAACGATTCGGGGGTTTCCGATCCCGGATGGACTGGGGATTCGCTCGCGGCGGGTGCGTCAACAGCGGGGGACTGATCGGACATGACTTCAGGGAGCTCCGTGGTAATGCGGGGGGGGAGAAAGGTTACTCGGAATCGTCGAAGAGTTCGTCGTTGGATATCTTCTTGAAGATGAGCGAGGGGGTGCCCTCGTCCTTCAGGTCAAGGCGATGCGCCTTCCAGGTGTTCAGCGGCAACTCGGCAAGACCCGGATAGAGGGCCCACCGGGAGATCAGCGAGGGATTTAGGACGATGAAACCGCCGCCCCTGCGATCAATGACAAAGCCCTGACCGGCGGTAATGTTCTGGATGAACTGTCGCTGGTCGAGACGCCCGCCCGCCTTCGCTTCGATGCGGCAGCAGACCTTCTGGCCGTCCACCAATCCGAACTCGGCGTAGGTTTCGATGGTCGATTGGGCGTTGGGCTGAATCTCCGAGCGGCGTGGGTCGGTCAGCTTGGGGAGACACCGGCGGGCCATTTCCTTCTCGGAAACCTCATTGATCACGCGTCCTTCCGGTCCCCCTAGCTGCGCCTCCCACTCGGCACTGGCGAAGTCGACCCGGACGATCTCGCTCGTCATGAAGCCAGCCATGAAGTAGCTGCCGGCGATGACGAACTGCTTCTGCATGAATAGCTTCTGCGGGTTGACTGTCCGCTGCATGACCGCAAAGTCCTGCTGATCGTCCACGTAAAACGAGTGGCAATCACCGTCCGCAGTGTAAACATAGATTTCAAGCAGATGTGTCGGTTTCATGGCTGATGCTTTCCCAGCGAGCTTGGCAAAGTGTCTGCGCAGGGATCGGTCGTGTGCAAGCCTCAAGCGTGCAACGCTGACAGTTCCCTGCTCCCGGCAAACGCCCTTGCGCTGGATCGCCTCCGTCATCATTTTGCCCCACTTACTTCTCCAAGGATTCCTGCCATGCGCCTCCATACGATTGTTGCCGCCCTAACCCTCGCCTGCACAGGTCTGGCCTCTGCCGCCGAGTGGTTTGGAAACGAATGGGGCGAGACCGCCATCGTGAAGATGGAATCCGCCCCCTTCCCCCACGAAAGCCGGGCCGAGGGTTTCAAGGGGCGAAACGGCACGCTGTGGCCCGCTGAGGTGCACTACATGAACAATGAAGTGGGCCTCTACATCCCCAACACCTTCAAGCCCGGTCCCACCACCGACGTGATTGTTTACTTCCACGGCCACGGCAACGATGTGCGCAAGTCGCTGGAGACCTTCAAGATTCGCGAGCAGATTGTCGCTGCCAACCGCAACGCCATCCTGATCCTGCCGCAGGGTCCCTACAACGCGTCCGACTCGGGCCTTGGGAAGCTGGAGGACCCGGACGGCCTCAAGAACCTGATTGCCGAGTCCCTCGGCGTGCTGAATGAAGACGGCAAGATTCCCGCCGCGGAACTGGGTCACGTCGTACTGACGGGCCACAGTGGCGCCTACAAGGGAATCGGGATGTGCCTGCGTCAGGGCGGCGTCGACGATCACATCAACGAGGTATACCTGCTCGACGCCAGCTATGGCCAGCTTGAGGACTTCTCAGGTTGGATCGAAAAGCATCCGGAAGGGCGTTTCGGTAGCATCTTCACCGACCACTTGGCGGGGGAGAACGTCATCATCATGGCGACTCTCTCGAAGGACAAGGTTCCCTTCGTGCTCCGCGTTGATGACAACATCGAGGCCGACGCCGAAAAGGCGCCCGTCTTCTTCGTCCACACGGTGAGTCTGGATCACAACGGGACGGTCTCGTGGCTGGAGCGTTTCCTGAAGGCGGGAAATGAGTAAGCCTTACTCGCCGCTGAGGAACTTGGCCAGGTTGCCACCATTGCGGCGCTTGGGGGAATCGGTGGATGCCGTCTCGGCGTCCTCCTCCTCAACGACGCTTCCGTCGTCGAGGTGGTCCGCTTCCCAGTCCTGCTGGCGGCGTACCATCGACGCATAGCGCCCCTGCTGGGCCATCAGCTCTGTATGGGAGCCACGCTCCACAATGCGGCCGTCGTCGAGCACGAGAATCTGGTCGGCGCGCCTGATGGTGGAAAGCCGGTGGGCGATCACAAAGGTGGTGCGTCCTGTCATCAGGGTGCGCAGGCCCGCCTGCACGGCGGCCTCCGATTCGGAGTCGAGGGCACTCGTGGCCTCGTCGAGCACCAGAATGCGCGGCTTCGCGAGCAGGGCCCGTGCAATGGCGAGGCGCTGGCGCTGGCCGCCGCTCAGCTTCACGCCCCGTTCGCCCACCAGTGTATCGAAGCCCTGCGGGAGCGCCTCGACGAACTCCAGGCAATGGGCGAGCCGTGCCGCCTCGCGGATCTCTTCCAGGCTCGCCTCGGGTCGTGCATAGGCGATGTTCTCGCGCACGGTACCGGAAAAGAGGAAGTTGTCCTGCAGGACGCAGCCAAGAAACCGGCGGTAGTCGCCGATGCGAAGCGTCGCCAAGTCCTGTCCGTCGACCAGCACGCGCCCGCTGCCGGGGGAGTGGAAGCTGGCGATGAGGCTGACCAGCGTGGATTTGCCGCTGCCGGATGGCCCCACGATGGCCGTGACGGAACCGGCGGGCGCCGTCAGGCTGACGTCGTGCAGAACGGGACGTCCTTCCTCATAGGCAAAGGAAACGTCCTCCAGCGCCACGTCGCCAGCGACCGATTCCACGGGCTTGCGCTGGTCCCAATCGCCGTCCTCGGGCTTCTCGGACAGCGTTTCCTTCATGCGCTCCAGCCCGGCGAAGGCCTCGGAAAGCAGGGTGCTGTTCATGAGCGTCCCGCCGAGCGGTGCGATCATGACGCCCAGATAGAGGAGGAACGAGATAAACTCGCCGGTGGTCATAGCGCCACTGAGTAGTTGCGTTCCCGCCAGCCACAGGATCGTCGAGCCCAGCAGGCCGAGCAACAGCGCGAATACGAGCGAGAGCACGCTGATGGTGGAGATGGTCTTGAGCACGCTTGCCAGCAGGCCACGCACGCCCGTGGCGAAGTGTTCGCGCTCGGTCGCCTCAGCGCGATAGGCTTTCACCACGCGCACGCCCGCCACGCTTTCCGTGAGTCGTCCCGTCAACTCGCCGACCTGTTCCTGTCGCTTGCGAAAGAGCGGCCCCAGGCGCGCGAAACCAAAGATCATCGCCGTTCCGAAGAGGGCCACGAAGAGCAGGATAACCAGCGTCAGGCTCCAGTTCATCCAGAACAGGATGCCGAGCACCATGATGGCCGTCATGATGCCGCCAAGGATTTCCACCATGCCGGTGCCGACCAGCACACGCACGCCATCGACGTCGTTGAGGACGCGGCTGCTGATCTCGCCGGCCTTGCGGTTGTCGAAATAGCTGACGGGAAGCCGCGCCACATGGGCCTGGAGCTTGAGGCGCAGGTCGGCGATCATGCGCTGGCCCGCCTTGCTGATGGTCTGCGTCAGGGCGAAGCTGGTGAGGCCCTGCACCACAGCAGCACCCACGACGGCACCGATCAACATCCCCAGCATGGCGGTGTCTTTCTGCGGGAGCGCCTGATCGACCAGTAGCTTGGGGGTTGCGGGAAGGATCAGCCCCGCCATGCGATTGAGCAGCATGAGTCCGAGGCCAATCGCCCAGAGGCGCGCTTGTGGGCGCGCCAGTTCTATTGCGTCGGGGAGGGTGCGACGGAATGTCCGCCAGGCGCGCTTTCGTTTTTCGGCGCGTGTCAGCTTCTGGTCCGTGGGTTCGGACGGATTTCGGAAGGCGTTACGGCCAGATCTCAAGTTTTCTCTCAGACTTCGACAACAGGATCGTCCTCGGATGCAAAGCGATCCTTGAGCATGTTCCACGCCTCGTTGATTCGCTTCGCTTTTTCCTCAGCTAGGGCCCGGAACTCGTCGTCATCGTGGAACTTGTCGGGATGGTACTTCTTGAGGAGCGCGCGGTACTTGCTGCGTGCTTCCGCATGAGGCGTGGCCATCGTGACGCCGAGAGCCTCCAGCGCTTCCTGCTCCGTGAGACGTCGCGCCGGCCGGGGCTTCTCTGGCTGCTTTTCGTGGTGCTTGTGATGGTGGGCGCCACCGCTTTTCTCCGCGCGTGCCCGGGCCTCGGCCTTGGCCTTCTCGCGGCGCTGCTCGCGCGCGCCAGCGACCACATGCCAGACGCCGTCCTTGTCCTGCCGGATGGAGCCATGCAGGTCCTGACGCATGACCTCCTCGACCTCGAAGAGCGGGACTTCGTGCCCCATCGTCTTTAGGTCGTCGAGGATGAGCGAGGTGGTATGGGGTTCGAAGGACCGCTCCAGCAGGTCGAAAATCACATTGGCAAGGAAGCGCCGCTTCTCCGGGTCGAGCGTATGGGCGCTGGCGCGCGGCCCTGCGCCGCCGGTGCCGGCCTTCATTCTCGGAGCCACCGCCTTTGCACCGAAATACTCCGGTACAACTTCAGGGTCCTCCAGCGTTCGTACAAGGCGCCCCATGGCGGCGCTCAACGACGCGTAGAGCCGACGGTATGCCGCGACCGAATCGCCCGTGGGCGGATCGACGTCCATCTTCTTGGTGGCAAGGTCAATGCCCTCGTTCAGCAGCACCACCTTTGGCGCGTAGTAATCCCCCAAGCGCCGACGTGTCTCGTCGGTTTGCGATTTCGTCATGCAGAACACGACGTCTGCGCCGTCGGCGATCTCCACCGACAGCGGCTTGCTGCGATGATTCAGGATGTTGATCTTCTCATTTCGGAGGAACGTGGCCGCTTCCACCGTGGGCGTTTCGTTCCCGGGCGTGTTGATTCCCGCAGAATCGAACACGACGCCGTCCAGATTCGCTTTCCGCGCCAAGCGCTCTGCCAGAGCCCGCACCATGGGCCCCCGACACCGGTCGTGCTCGCTGACAAAAAGAATCCGCATTCGCCCCCCACACCAGAATGGGTCGCTCCGCGGCGACCATCAAGTCTCGTCACTAGCAAACCGCCAAGCCCTTGCTGGTCAACGGCTATCTCCCCGCCCGCCTCCAGTGCGCTTCTTGTGACGACCAAAGCTGGCGGATTCCCTGATCGGGATCCTGGACATCCGCAGCGACTCCCCCCTTGAGATGCGGGCCCCAGTCAAGGCACCGTTCTTGCCACCACGGGGCGGCATCATCGCCCCGCGCGCAGGTTGGGCGCAGCACAGTAGGGCAGAATAAAGAGAGCTCATCACGGAGGCAGGGCGACACGTAGAGAAGCAAAGAAGATTCTCGTCTGCCTGAGGTGGTGAGCGGCCGCGCTGCGCCTCACCGAATCTTTTTCTCCGTGCCCCCGTGTCTCCGTGGTCATCTTTTTTTGCCGGAGTCCTTGCTCCCTGCCCAGTTTCCCACTGCGTGACTTCCACCCTTCGAGACTCTGTTGCCACTCCTTCCAAATCGCTTGGTCGCCTTCTTTCGCGAAGTTCCACAGGAACTGCGCTTTCTCCTGCTGGTCGCGGGAGCCCTGCTTCTTCTGGTCAGCCCCGTTTTCCGGCCTGATCTGAGCGACCCTCTCGTGGCTGACTACTCGCGCGGGTTCGAGGCGCGTCTTGCCGAGGAAACCAGCCCGACCCTGCGGCTTGAAGGCTCGTGGCGCGTGACCCCCGAGGGCTTCACCGTCACCGATGGGGAGTCCCTTCTTCGGATCACGCCTCCCGCCGAGGCCTGGAAGCGCGTTGAGATCCGACTGGTGGCGCCTTCGGACACACTTTGGCGCGTTCGCGTGGGGCGCGGGTATCAGAACCGTATCCTCCCGAATGTCCGCCCCGGCGACGAACTCAGCTTCGAAGGGGACATGATCCCTGGTGATCCAGATTCGGACCTCCCGGTGGTGATCGGGGTGGCGTCCGCGAATGCAACGGCGGGCGATGAGGCGCTCCTCAGCCGCGTCAACGTGAAGGCCTCCTTGCGAGGTTCGAAGGAAAGACCCTTCAACCTTGCGGGCTTCCTGCTGCTCCCCCTGCTCCCCTTTGCTGCGACGGCATTCCTGCTGTATTCTGGGCGGCGCTCGCTTCGCGTCTCCACATCGATTGCCGGTGCTCTCTCCATCGGGGCTGCGGTGGCACTTCGGTTGAACCCGCAGTTCTTCGACGCGATCCCCGCAGCGATCGGGGCGCTGTTCCTGGCCGGCGCCGCGGGTGCCACAATGAAGCGGCTGCGGGGTGAGTCGGAGGCACTGACCCTGCGTGCTGCGCGTCTGACCGAGGCCCTGGCGTTGGCAGGAGTCCTTGCTGTGGCGGTGGCCATGCGGTGGGACATGCTGCTCGAAAACTGGGGGAACCTCCTGCTGCCCGACGCGCGTGGTTATCTGCAAATTGCGCGCGAGGGGAGCTTCTACCAGACGGCGCAGGACCACGCCCCCTGGGTGCGCGAGCCGCTCTTCCCGGCCCTGCTGCGTCTTTGGCTGAGGCTGGCTCCCGACACCGTCAACAGCGCCCGATTCTGTTCCATGCTATTGGGTCTCCTGCCGATCGCGCTGACGTGGGCCGTGGGGCGTAAGCTCTTCTCCCCCCTCGTGGGCCTGCTGGCCGCTGGGGTCATGGCGGCGACGCCGTTCCTGGCAAACCTCTCTATTCAGGTCCTCCGTGACGACCTCCTCACCACGCTGATTCTCGCCGTGCTTGCCGCTGAATGCTATCTCGGACGCTGCCGCTGGTGGCGCGCCGTGCTGCTGGGCCTCGTCGGTGGGCTTCTCGCTCTTACACGGGTTAACTTCCTGTTCCTGGCACCACTCGGATTTCTGGGGCTCGCCATTGCGCGTCGCTGGAATCCGCTGGAGCTGGCGCTGGCGGTTGCCCTGACCGTGCTGCCCGTCATTCCCCACCTGCTCTACAACAGTGAATTGATGCCGGGGCGCCCGCTCTATTCCAGCGACGTGCACCTACGCTACTACGCCAACCGCGATCACATCGGCGAGCCCGGCTTCCCCGCAACGTTCGCACAGTGGAACGCTGATCCCTACGCAGGCGGGCTCATGACCAGCGGCGAGTTCCTAGGCCTGTACCCGACCTCGGAGCTCGTTCTTCGAAGCCTTCGCGGGCTCGTGACCATCTTCGCGTTCGAGTACCCACACGGCCTGATCTTCCGCGGCAACGAACTAGTGATGCTCTTTGGATTGCTGGGAGTTTGGGGCTGGTGGCTGCGCCGTCGCGAGGCGTGGATTGCCGTTCCCTGGTACCTGTGGGTCATGGGGCCGGTGGCGCTGATCGCGACGATCACACTCGACTATCGCCTCGCAGCGCCCGCGACTCCCATCATCGTTTGGACGTGGGCCGCCGGCGTGGAGGTCGCGCTGCTTCAGTTGCTGCGTGTCATGGGCGTGGGGAAGACCAAGTCCCTTGATGGTCAGTGATCGGTATCGGTTTCGCGGTCAGTGGGCTGACTGCTGAAGCCGCCCGTCGACTCGGCGTCATCCTCAAGTATTCGCACCAGGATCAGCGAGATATTGTCGTGTCCGCCTGCCTCGTTGGCGGCGCGGATCAGCTGCTGGGCGCATTCTTCGAGGTCGGCGTAGGTTAGCATGATGCGCTCAAGTTCCTCATGCTCGACCATACCGGAAAGCCCGTCGCTGCAGAGCATGTACAGATCACCAGCTCGAACGTCGACCGACTGGACTTCGACCTCGACCTCCAGCTTATTGCCAAGGGCCCGCGTAATCACATTCTTCCAGCGGTGATTCTTGGCCTCTTCGGCCGTGATGATGCCTCGCTGGAGCTGCTCTTCGACCCAGCTATGGTCCAACGTGATCTTGTGGAACTTGCCATCGCGTAGGCGATAGGCGCGCGAGTCGCCCACGTGGGCGATGGCCATGCCGTGATTATCTGGATCCAGAAGCATCCCCACGAGCGTCGTGCCCATGCCGTGGTATTCGGGATGTTCCATGGAGAGCTTGCAGACGTCGCGGTTAGCCAGCTTGACGGCGCCAACGATGCGGTTCTCGGCCTCGGAGAGGTTATCGTCGGCAGGCACTGGCCATGATTCGGCATCGGAAGGAACGTCGCGCAGGAACTCGACGATCGATTCGATGGACTGACGACTGGCGACTTCGCCCGCGTTGTGTCCGCCCATGCCGTCGGCCACAATGAAAAGCCCAAGGTCCGGAACAACGGAGAGGGAGTCCTCGTTGTGGCTCCTCTTCAGGCCTCGATCGCTAAGTCCTGCTGCCTGTATTTTCAAGGTGCCTCGCGTCATGCAGAATCACCACTGAGATCAAGTTACGCCCCGGAGGAGCGGTTAGCTTCATTTTGCTGCACGTGGGCTGCCCCGGCCAGTTCCGGAAAAGGCAGTGACTCCAGTGCGCGTCTCCTACCCATGTGGGGTCAAGAGCCAAGCCGGATCAAGTAAATAGAGCGGGTCAATGGTTACCCAATGTGCAGTTCCGGCGGATCAAGGTCCCGGCTCGGGGAAATCCCAAGCCGGGACTGTCTCAAATCAAGCCTGCGGCGGAGGGGGCGGAGGTGGGATTCGATTGGGATCAAAGTCGTCATCATCCCTCGGAGGACCCGACGGAGGCGCCTGCCCAGTGCGAGGGAGTGGTGGCCGGAAGCCGGGCGGCGGCGGCCCCACGGAAGGAGGGGGCCCAAACACCGGAGGGGGAGGTATCGGCTGCGGGGGCTGTGTCCGCGCTGCGGGTGGCACAGGAGGAGGGAATGGCGGTGGCGGAGCCGGCGTGACGGGAACGGACGGCGGCAGCGGCATTGGCGAGGGCTCTGCCATGGGAGCAGGCATATCGCCCATCTGGTTCCGAGGAGGCAGAATCGGTAGGGAAGGCGGTACCCGCGGCGGCGCCGGAGGAGGCGGCAGCCCGTCCCCGGGCCCTTCGAATGATCCCGGGTTTGATCCCTCATACCCTCGGTCGGCTAGTGGCGAGCTTCCCCACTCCTGCAGCGGAGGAAGATAGCTCGGATCAGGAGGAGGAACCGTACGATCCTCGTCGAAGCCGAAGTAATCCTGATAGGCCAACATGAGCGCCAGCGATGCCATTGGAGCGAAGAAGATCGTACCGATGACGCACGTGCACATGGTGCCAACTCCAACAATCAAGCCCAGCACGATCTGGAAGAGGATGAGGCCGCCAAGGTCTCGTCGGACGCAGTCGAAGCTACGTCCCAGCGCGGACCAAAAGTCCATCCGTTTCTCCACCACGAGCGGTACCGCGAACATCATCATGGCGTTGGCGCATAGCAGAGCAGGGAGAATCACGATCGCCATCACCGCGGCGCCCGCAATGAGCGCCGGTCCCTTGTCGTCGAGCGGGATCGCCGCCATCATCACGATGCCGCCGGGGATGGCTGCGACGATGATGACCAGGAGCGTAATGACCTGCTGCATGACCACCGTGATGATTGCCTGGGTCCAGACGGAGAGATCCTGCATGAAGTCCGCCATCTCGGCGTCGCGTCCATGGAGAACCGCCACGGCGACTCCCGCCAGTCCCGCAGTGATGATACCCTGAAAGACCGAGTTGGTAATGACCGAGGCCAGCTGCGCCGCACCGGGTGTCTGGAGCACCGAGGCGAAGATGCCGCCGAGACACATGTTGATCATCCCCTGCGCGAAGGCGATCCCCAGCGCTATTGCGCCGAACATGGCCAGGTTGCTGAAATTGTCCTTCGTTGTGTTGAATGCGTTGCCGATCCACGAACCAAGGCGATCCAGCGCGATCTTTTCCACCGAGAGCCTCCATAAAGGCTTTAGCCGAAATGGTCTTTTCGCCCCAAGGAGAGCGGGCTTTGGCTCGACACCGCAAGTCGTTTCCCGCACGTTCAGGAGCCAAGAAGAGGAGCATTTGGACCGTTCGCTTTATGCGGCCCGACCCACCATCCAACCACCGGCACCCGCCATGATCGCCACCAGTGAACTCACCCCCCAGCTGACTGAGAACATCGAACGTCAGGCCCTCCTTCCTTCCCAGACGGTTACGCTGCGCCTGCTCTATGAAGTGGCCCGGGCTGGCGACCCGGACACGATTCTCAAGTTCGCCCAGTTCGTTCACCACGAGATGCCGATCCGCTTGGCCCACAAGGTCAAACAACTGGAGGAGATCCCCGGCGGCCTCCAGGAAAGCCGCTCCATCCAGATCGTTCGCAATTGGTACATCCAGTCCTTCAAGGACTTTGTGGAGACCCCCTACCCGAAGGATGCCGAATCCGAGCGCCACTTCACCGACATGGTTAATCGCGTCAAGACGCGGCACAAGAACCAGGTCGCGCTGATGGCTCGCGGCATTCGCGAGTTCCTGGAAGCGGGCGGCGGCGCGACGGCTTACTCGGAGGCCCTCCAGCAGTTCCTCGACAGCTTCCTCTCCTCCCGCATCGGCATCCGTGTGTTGCTCGGGCACCATGTGGCCCTGCACCAGCAACGCGAAGGCTGGTACGGCATCATCTGCGCCCAGACTTCCCCCCGTGAGGTGGCGGAAACCGCCGTGGAGAATGCTGCGGCGCTCTGCCGACGGACCTACGGCGAGCCCCCGCCGGTGCGCATCATCGGCCGCACCAACCTACGCTTCAAGTACATCCCGTCGCACCTGCATCTGATGCTGTTCGAGTTGCTCAAGAACAGCTTCCGGGCCGTCCTCCAAACCCACGGCACCAGCCGCGAAGGCCTCCCTCCCGTGGACATCGTCATCGCGGGCGGGGCCGAGGACGTCAGCATCAAGATCGACGACCAGGGGGGCGGCATCTGTCGCCGTACCATCACCAAGATCATGCAGTACGGCTTCACCACGGCTGAGCCCATGGACCTCGACGAGACCCGGACCGAGCAGGATGTGCTCGCGGGTCTTGGCTACGGTCTTCCGCTCTGCCGACTCTATGCGCGCTACTTCGGTGGCGACCTGCAGATCATCTCGCTGGACGGCTTCGGCACGGATGCGTTCCTGCACCTGAGCCGCCTCGGGAACCTGCACGAGGCGATTCTCTAGAGCAGCGGCCTCACGGCCTCATCCAAATCGAGATGGTGGCCGATCCGGCGCACCTTCCCCTCGCGATCGATCACCACGAGCGTCGGGAAGGCCCGTACGCCGTACTGGTCGATGATCTCCCGCGCGCCTTCAAAGACCGTCGGATAGTTGAGCATCTGCGTTTGCTCGAAGTCGGCGAGCACATTGACGTTCATGTCAGCGCTGATGCCGATGACCTCCACGCCCTTCTCGTAGTGGGCTTCCTGAAACGCCTTCATGGTGGGAACATTCGCCACGCAGGGCGGACACCAAGTCGCCCAGAAATCCAGGACCACGACCTTACCGCGGTAGTCGGAAAGACGGATGATATCGCCGTTGGTGTTTCGTCCAACAAAGTCGGGGGCGGGCTGGCCCTTCAGGGAGGATCCGAGCATCGTGCCTGCAATCAAGGCGATCGCGAGCACGATCAGTCCGCCGACCACCCAGGTCATGAATGGCAGTGGCTTGGAGGACTCTTCCTCCGGCCATTCGGGTGTCGGGCTGTAGTCCTGACTCATCGTAGGGCGATCTCCCTAGCGCGCCGCGTCCTGAATCGTCTGACCCCAGGCCAGCAGCGCATCAAGTTCATGGCGGGCCACGGCTCGCTCCGGGAAACCATCCGCCTGTGCGACACGGTACAGCAAATCACTGGCCGCATCGAAGTGCGAGCGGAACTTTTCGAAGGGAAAGCCCGGTCGGTCCGGGGGACTTAGCCGCGCAAGTTGCTCCGCCAACTCGCGATGGAACCGCGCCAGCCGCATCACATGCGCGTAGGCGCGCGCACTCGCCCGGTGGGTTGCGACCAACTGCTCCAGGGCCGCCACTGCTTCGGCCTCGCCATTTGGGATCAGCAGGCGCCCGGCCACCAGCAACTCCGCCCGACGCACCTCCGACTCCTCCGCCTCGCGCAACGCCAGCCCTCTGTAAGGCTGCGCCGCGGTCGAAGCGATGCGGCGGAATTCCGCGGCCTGATCGGCCAATCGCTTCGCGTCCTGCACCGCATCACCTGTGGGAGTCGCCAGCCCTCCCGCCAGGATGAACAGGTCCAGCGTCCGCGCGCGGGCGTTGCAATCGTCCTTCATTTCCGTGTCGAAGGACGCCGCTTCCTGCAGGTTCCGCCGCGCCGTGGCGTAGTCCCCCATCAGCTCCAGGGCACGCGCCTTCAGAACCAGCACTTCGGGAGTAAACCGACCCGGGTGAAGCGCCTCGTAGTTGGCCGCGCGCGTCAGCGTGACCCGGGCGATGGAGGCCCCCGTCAGGTCGCGACCTTCCGGCTCCGCATAGGGATCCCGCGCCGCCAGGAGCTGGAACTCCGCGGCAATCGACAGCAGGTTTTCGTGAGGCGAGTACGGCGCCGGCTTCTTCGCGCCGCAGCCAACCACGAATACCAACGCCAGTGGCACGAGCCACCGGATCAACGAGCGCATCGGGTTGTTCATGGGGTTGCTATCCTCCGAAGGCATCCTTGGCCGCGGGATTGTGTGGTGTCCAGCGCGGATGCTGGTGGAACGACGTCGTGGCTCCAGCACTGACATTGCCCGTTTCTGCCGCCACTGTAAATCGCTCACTTGGATGAGTCAGCCCTCCCGCCCGAAGGGCGAACCTTTCACCCATAGCCCGGTCGCAAGGCCTCAAGGCCGCAGCGCCGGGAACCGGTCGGGTCGGGAACCGCGCGCCGCAGGCGTGCTCCTGTTTACCGCGCGGAAAATGGGACAGCCCCTGCGGGGCTGAATCTCCAAACGCCACAGACCCCAGGGCTGCGGCCTTAAGGCCATTGCCCTGGGCTACGAGAAATAGGCTCGCCCTCCGGGCGATTGAGGGTGGGGGAGACGTTGTCATGGAGCGCTTCGGCCCGCCTGTTCCCGAAGTCCACCGGCGACGGGAACCAACCACTCAAGATTCCCCCAAAACACCGCGCCCCCGCGTCGTTGGACGAGGGGGCGCGGCGATGAATCGGTCGGCTGTTGTTCTGGCTTAGGACTTGGCCAGGTTCATGATGACGGTTTGCAGGATGCCGCCGTTGCGATAGTACTCGATCTCGACGGGTGTATCGATGCGGTTCTTCACGACGAAGGTCTTCTTGGAGCCGTCGGCGGCGGTGGCCGTGACGGTGATGTCCTGGCCGGGCTTCAGGTCGTTGGGAAGCTCGATGGCGATCTTCTCCTTACCGGTCAGGCCCAGCGAGGCGATCGTGTCGGTGCCCTTGAACTGGAGCGGGATGATGCCCATGCCGATGAGGTTGCTGCGGTGGATTCGCTCGAAGCTCTCGGCGATGGCGGCCTTGATGCCCAGGAGGAACGGTCCCTTGGCGGCCCAGTCGCGCGACGAGCCGGAGCCGTATTCCTTGCCGGCGAGAACCACGAGGCCCGTGCCGTCGGCGCGGTACCTCTCCGCCGCGTCGAAGAAGGAGAGTTCCTCGCCCGTCGGGTGATAGACGGTCAGGTTTCCTTCCTTGCCGGGGGTGAGGCCGTTCTTGATGCGGATGTTGGCGAAGGTGCCGCGCATCATGACGTGGTGGTTGCCGCGGCGGGCGCCGTAGCTGTTCCAGTCCTCGCGGGCGACGCCTTTGCTGAGCAGGAACGCACCGGCGGGCGACGTCTTGGCAATGGAGCCGGCGGGGGAGATGTGGTCCGTGGTGATCGAGTCGCCGAAAAGGGCGAAGATCGACAGGTCCTTCAGCGACTTGATCTTGCCGTCGCCCTTGCCCAGGTCGTCGAAGAAGGGAGGCGACTGCACATAGGTGGAATCGGCCTTCCACTGATAGTGGACGCCCTTCACGGTCTCGATGGACTGCCAGGCTTCGGAGCCCTTCCACACGTCGGCGTAGCGGGACTCGAACTGGCCGCGATTGACGGACTTGGCGACGACGTCGGCGACTTCCTGCGTGGTCGGCCAGATGTCCTTCAGGTAGACGTCCTGGCCGTTCTTGCCCTTGCCGATCGGATCCTTGGTGATGTCGATGGCGGTCGATCCGGCGATGGCGTAGGCCACGACCAGCGGCGGAGAGGCCAGGTAGTTGGTGCGGGTGAGGGGGTTGACACGGCCCTCGAAGTTACGGTTGCCGGAGAGCACCGCGGAGACCACCAGGTCGCCGTCGGTGATGGCCTTCGAGACGTTGTCGGGGAGCGGTCCCGAGTTGCCGATGCACGTCGTGCAGCCGTAGCCGACGACGTAGAAGCCGACCTTCTCGAGATACTCGAGCAGGCCCGATTCCTTGAGGTACTCGGTCACGACCGTGGAGCCGGGAGCCAGCGATGTCTTGACGTAGGGCTTCACGTTGAGGCCCAGCTCGTAGGCCTTCTTGGCAACGAGGCCAGCGCCCAGCATGACGGAGGGGTTGCTCGTGTTGGTGCAGCTCGTGATGGCGGCGAGCACCACGGCGCCGTGGCCGATGGTGGAGCTGTGGCCGTTGTCCTCGACCTTGGCGGTGCGGGCCAGTTCCTCGGGCTTGAGGCCATAGCCCTTCGGTCCGACGGGTGCGGTGAGGATTTCGTTGAAGGTGGGGCCGACCTTGCTGAGGGGCAGGCGGTCGTGGGGACGCTTCGGACCGGCAATGGCGGGCTCGACCGTGGAGAGGTCCAGCTCCATGATTTCCGTGAAGACCGGGTCCGGCGTGCTGTCGGTGCGGAAGAGGCCCTGCGCCTTGGCGTACTTCTCGGTCAGGTCGATGATCTCCTCGTCGCGACCCGAGAGGCGCATGTAATCGAGGGCCTTGGCGTCGATGGGGAAGAAGCTGACGGTGGAGCCAGCCTCGGGAGCCATGTTGCCGATGGTCGCGCGGTCGGCGACGGAGAGGGCGCTGATGCCCGGGCCGAAGAACTCGACGAACTTGCCGACGACGCCCTTCTTGCGGCACATCTCGGTGATGCGGAGCACCAGGTCCGTGGCGGTCGTCCCCTCGGGGAGCTTGCCAGTGAGCTTGAAGCCGATCACGTCGGGAACCAGCATGTAGATGGGCTGGTTGAGCATGACAGCTTCCGCCTCGATGCCGCCCACGCCCCAGGCCACGATGCCGAGGCCGTTGACCATCGGCGTGTGCGAATCGGTGCCGACGCAGCTATCGGGATAGACGGTGCCGTCTTCCTTGTTCCAGAAGGTGACGCTGGCGAGGTGCTCCAGATTCACCTGGTGAACGATGCCGGTGGAGGGCGGGACGACGCGGAAGTTCTTGAAGGCGGTCTGGCCCCACTTCAGGAACTCGTAGCGTTCCTTGTTCCGCTCGAACTCGACCTTCTCGTTCTTCTCAAGGGAGTCGGCGGCGCCGAAGAAGTCGACCTGGACCGAGTGGTCGATGACCAGGTCGCAGGGAACCTGCGGGTTGATCTTGAGGGGGTCGCCACCAAGACGCTTCATGGCGTCGCGCATGACGGCGAGATCGACCACGGCGGGAACGCCGGTGAAGTCCTGCAGGACGACGCGGGCGGGCTTGTAGGGGGTCTCCTCACGCTCGGCCTCGACGGGCTTCCACGAGGCTAGCTGCTTCACATGGTCCTGCGTGAAGGCGAAGTCGTCGCAGTTGCGGAGGACGGACTCGAGGAGGACCTTGATGGAAAAGGGGAGTCGAGAGACCTGTCCGAGACCGAGTTCCTCCAGCTTGGCCAGACGAAAGAAGGTGGCCTTCTGACCGCGGCCGAAGACGATCTCGGTCCGGGTGCCAAAGGGATCAAACGGAAGTTGACTCATGTGCTCGGGGCTCCTGTGCGTGATGAGAGTGGCGAAGGCGCGGAAATGATAGGCGTGATCGCTGTCAGGCCAAGCGGAATGCGACCGATCAGGCGTACATGCCTTCGCGCAGAAACCTCTCAGTCCACTCAGCACCGTAGGCGGCTGTCATGAAGGGACGGCCGGGGGTGTGCTCGATGTGGTGATCCTTGTAGTGCCTCAGCCACCTGCACTCCTTAGCCGATCCGGTGGGGGAGGAATCTCGGACGAACTGGAGGTAGGCAGTCAAATAGAGCCGATAGCCTTCCAATAGATGGTCCAGATCATCAACGGAGCAGCCAAGCGCCGCGATGGCCTCGTCGGTGAAATGGTCCCGGCACCAGTCCGGAAGCGTGTCAGAGCGCAACTCCGCATACCGGACTGCGAGGTCACGCAGCCTCTCCGCGACGCGGGGGCGGAACCCGGCATCGGGCGAGGCGGACTGAAGATCGACCACCGCTGCTTTGCACTTACCGCCGAGTACCACAAATTCCGCGGCGAAGATCGGGAGTTGCATGCTATCATTGGGAAAAATCATCACCGCCAGGATGTCTGCTCGGGCGCTCTGCATGGAAGTCCAGCGGAGCTCTCCCACTCCTGCGAGCGAGAACCGACTAAAGCTCAGTTCGACGGGGATTTTCTGCCCAACCTTGGAAGCGAAGTCTGCGGGGACAGGGAGTTCCTGGGGGGTGAGTTCGCCAAGGATTCGAAGGGTATCGCGCATCATGGTGGAGGCCACCGTTTGCGCTGATGAACGGTTCTCTCCGGTCACTTCTGGGCGATGACCACGGGGGAAATCAACTCGGCAATACCTTCCACCATGCTCGCAAACTCCTTGTTGATCGCGGGACTAATGCTTTCCGAATCCGGGAAGCGTGCAGAGCTGATCGCGGTCCCATAGGCGGTATCAATGGGAAGCGTTCCCGCCAGGAGGATGGGTTGGAGATTCTCCGCGATGCGGGTCTGCATCTCGCGGACACGCGGGATCGTTTCCGAAGTGCCAACAAGGGCCGCGCGTACATCGAAGAATCGGCCGGGCATTGCCCGCTGTTCCTTGAGCATCTCCAGAAACGGTGGCAGTGAGCGGAATGAAACCACATCGATCGGCGCAGTGATGATCACCAGCCGGACGTCGCGCAGGAGGGTTGCCAG